>JBGPLB010000055.1:0-25294 GCA_041486245.1 Candidatus Acidiferrum sp. | reverse complement strand
TGGAACGCTCCAGCAGCAGCCACGCCACCTTGCCCCGCGCCGACATTGCCGAAACTCGTAAGTGCGCCCAAGATTCCAAAGATCTCATCCTAGCTCGGTCCGGCCCCCCGGCCAGTTCCCCGCCAACGCCCACTACCGGCGCCGCCGTTTCCGACTCCCCCACCAATTCCGCCCCCCGGACCTGCGCCAAGAGCCGCCCCGGGAACGCTCCACATTTGACCAGCGCCCCCAGCGACTCCGGTTCCTGGAGGAAACGGCCCACCCGACAGAGTGCCTCCGATTCCTGATCCAGCGGCGGATGGTTCGCCTGCACCAGCTGTCAATGCACCGGTTCCTCCCCAGCCAATCCCTTCGCCTTCGCCGCCTGCTGGAGAGTCGCCACCGCCCGAACCAGCACCGCCTGGTCCTGTTCCCGTGCCAATCGCTCCGCCGCCCTTCGAGCCTTGCGCTGCGGCAATCAGCTCGAGCAGTTTCTGTGGATCATTGAGCCACTTCTTGAATTCATCGTGGTCTTCGCCGAGTGACGCTGCCGCGAGTTGCGCGGCCACGGTGGCATCCTTCAAGCGCGAATCCGTAGCGACAAAACATACCTCATTTAAACGTATGCCCTGGGCACCCACGAGCGCCGCTTTCAACTGATTGGCCAGTTCGATGGGTTTTGCTTTGCCCGTCGGAAATGCGCGGGCAAACCTGCCGATTTCTTCCTGGGTAATTGAGGGAAAAAACTGGATGCTAGCGAGGCCCGCAGCAGATAGAAGCTGTGCAAATTGTTTTTCCGCGGGTGCGCCTTCCAGGGGAACCCCATCCAACAACAGTTGGGCACCCGTCGCGCCCAGCACCAAGCCGGAGTCCGTCCCGGCTGGAATCGCCGATCGCAGCTCGCGCCACGCGATATCCAGCTGTTCGGTGGTACGCGTGTGTTCATACCCGTACAAACGGGCAAACTTCAAGAGGATGTTCAGACTTCTTACGAAGGCGCGGCCCGCGGTCGACTTGGTATCCGCTATCATCACTCGATCACGCCAGTCCGGTATGGGACTACCTGACTAGTACCGTAGGGTTATTGCCCGTTCGCGGCAATGGTACAGAGGTCCCATGTGTCGCTGCTGTCAAGCCACCATGAGGCCGGGTGCGAGACCTGTTCAACCGGACGGGTTTGCTCTTTACGAGGACAGGTGGGAAGGGATGGAAATGCACGCCATCGCAAGGCGGCAAATGATTGTCTCAACTCTTGGTTAGCGCCACGCGGCCGCGGCGCCGGCTGCGGTTAGTAACCACCGCCATTTGCGGCAGGCCACCAAGTTCCAACAGCAGTTTTCGCAACCTCGAGCGGTCTTCCAAGTCCATGTCCACAAACTCGAACGCCATCGCCTGCGGACGCGCCCCGCGCACGATGGCCTGTGCCTTGATGTGCCGCACGCCCTGCGAGAATTTCAGGGATAGGAGCGAACCCGGCGCCAGGTGCCGTTCCCCCGCGCCGATCCCGCCGCCCAGATTGAGTTCGGGAATCGAGAGACGGAAATTCTCGCGCAAATTGGTAGTTACCCCAATGAGATTTCTTGAAAGTTTCAACCGCGCATAACGCCGCTGGCGCATCACGGATGAGTTGGGTTCGGGGTCGATAGGCTCAAGCACCAAGTCCTTGCGCTCGAGGCCGCTGGAGCCGAGTTTCTCCAGCGCCATCGTGGGATCGAGCCGCATCAATGCCTGTGCCGCCGCGATGCGCAATTCCGAAGGGTAAACCCAACGCCAGACTTGGCGCGCATCCATGATGTGTTGCAGCGTAGGGCTGGCAGCCGAGGCTCGCAAGCGGCCAATCGCTTCGAGCGCTTTCAGACGGTGAAAGGGAGGAGTGTGATCATTCTGGGCCAATTCCACGAGCTTCGGGATGCAGTCCGGCTGTCCGCTCATTCCCATTTCGTCGATCGCCAGCGGCCGGATGAGCGCGTCGAGCGAATCGTACAAGGCGACGAGCAGTCTCGCACGTTGTTCGGGAGGAGCAGAGGAAAGCTGCCGCACGGCCCGGTCGTGAGACGAGCGGGGCCATTGGCTGAGCCGTACGGGAAGAATTTTCTCGACGGCATCGGGAGCAAAATGGCTCAGCAATCCGATAGTCTCCACGGCCTCCGAAGCCGGCGCTGTTTGCAAACTTTCCATGAGGCGCTGCGTGGAGTCTTCGCCGAGTCCTCGCACGATTTCGCCGAGCACTTCGCAGTCTTCGCGGAAACCACAGTGACCGAAGCGGTTCGTCACGTATTTCAGCGTCGCTTTCGGCATCAATCCCAGGATTTCCGTCATGCCGTCGGCGATGTGTCCACCACGAAGAGCCTCTTCGATGAATTCCGGCAGGCGTTCCTCGGCGCCGATGCGTGGACGAAGGCTTTGCGTCGAACCCGGGCGCTGCTGTTCTATGCTATCGAGCGAAGAGAGCGCTTGTTGCATGGCAGGATAACAGCGCTTTGACGCCGCTTCCTGGCTCAGTCGCACGAACGCAGCGCTGATCAAGGTTTGCAACTCAGGCTCGCGCTCGATCGCCAGCTGATTTCCCAGCTTGCGGATCGATTCCATGAGCGCGCTGCCATCGCCGCTGCCGTAGAGCTCGGCAAGATCGGAAAGGCCAATCGCGGTGGTGCGGCGCGCTTCTGGCGCTTCGAGCGCGATGCAGGCGGCGTACTTCATCAAAATCTCATTCACGGTTTTCAATTCGCCGCGCCGGAGCATGTCCTCCAGGAAGGCGCGCACGTTGCGCGGCGGCACGCACCAAGCCTCGTCCGAGGTCAACACTTCCTTCTTGTTCTCTTCCGGCACCTGTTCCCAAAACTCCTGGTCGAGCAGCTCCGTGTAGGTCTGCACCGACAGCCCGGCCTGGGCCATCATTTGCTCTTGAGAACCCAGAATCTTGCGGAGGGCTTCGATCTCTGAATTCATGCGATCCAGAAGCTGTTTGACGGCGTTCACACGCAGTTCGCCGCGCTCGTAGCTATCCAGCGCGAACCGAATGGCCACGTGTTCCGCCAGCTTCAGCAGCATGGGCTTGTCGGCCTTCTCGTTAGGCGCCTGAGCCGCGAGGCCGGCAAGCGCCTGCTGCAAAGTGTATTGGGCGCGCACGGGCATCGCGCTCAAGCGTGATTGAAAGGTCGGAACATCCATCTTCGCTTCTGGATCTTTTCGGGATTTTCCAAGTTGAGCAAAGAGCCCCAACATCGCGCGTACATCGGCTTCTTCGACGGCGAAACCTCCACCACCGGTGCCTTGCCCAGTGCCCGTTCCCCCAGGCGTACCGCCGAGCGTGCCGCGGGGAAGCAGCGAAGAAGCTGTCAGCCATTTTCCTGGTGGCAAAGCCTCTCCACCGGATGCTCCGCCACCTGCTCCAGAGCTCCCGACGGCGCCGGCTCCTCCTCCGCCAATCCCGGTCCCACCGCCACCACCGCCGATGCCAACTCCGCCGCCCGTTCCCGAACCGCCACCACCCGTCGCACCGCCGCCGGCTCCGGTTCCGCCACTACCCCCAGTGCCCGCGCCGCCGCCCCACGTTCCAACTCCGCCGCCACCACCAGGCCCACTACCCGGACCACCACCAGGGCCACCACCCGGACCACCGCCAGGGCCACCACCCGGGCCACCACCCGGACCACCACCGGGGCCACTGCCGGGGCCGCCCGTGGCGCTACCAGTTCCTAAACCGCCTCCGCCGCTCGAACCACCGCCGCTACCTTCCCATAGACTCCCAGATTGACTGCCTGTACCTGAGCCCCCGCCCGATCCAAAGCCGCCAGCCCCGGTGCCACCACCTCCGGGCACTCCGCTGCCGCCTCCGCCGGGGCCGAACCCCGGGCCTGTTCCCCCACCGCCGCCACCGCCGCCTCTCGAGCTTTCCGCAGCAAGAATCATTTGGAGGAGCTTGTTGGGGTCTTCGAAAAAATCCTTGAACTTGTCGCCCTGGGCGCCGAGAGCTTTCGCAGTCAGTTGCGCGGCCATCTTGATTCCAGCCACGGAAGAATCTTCCGCGACGTAGCGAATCTCGTTGACCTTGATGCTCGTTTCACCGGCGAGTGCGGATTTCAATTGTTCCGCGAGCGAGGAGGGCTTTGCATTGCCGCTGGGAAAAGCGCGCACGAACCGCGCGAATTGGGGTTGCGTCAATGTCGGAGCGAAGTGGATGCTGGCAATCCCCGAGCCCATCAGCATTTGCGCAAAGCTCTTTTCACCGGCGGATGCGCCGAGCGGCACACCGTCCAGCAAGATTTGATTGCCCGAAGCCCCAAGCAATAGGCCGCTTCCGGCGCTCTCATCGAGCGCACCCCGGAGTTCTTTCCACGCAGTCTCGAACTGCGCCGCCGTTCGCACGTGGCCAAACTCATAGAGCCGCGCGAATTTCAGTAATATGTTGAGGCTGCGGACAAAAGCCCGCGCACCCCCGCGTGATTCCGGACTCATGCTATCCGGCGAGGAAGCCGGTCCTCCCCATGCTGCTTACTACAGTAAGAGCCTCTCGGGCTAGAGACAAGCCTCGCGGAACCGATTGTCACCTTCTCAATAACAGAGTGTTGGCAAAGAGGGCACGAATTTTGCCAGACCGGCTGGCTGCAATGGTTGCGTCTTACCCCCATTCCGGAATACCCTGTGTTGCTCGGTATTGTCGCTCGTTCAACACTTTCGGAGAAATGGATCCTTTGCCCTTCCGGTGCCGAAAGCACCCTCGTGCTGGGTGCGGCTTCGGCGAAAATTAGGAGCACGACAAATTAACATGCCGGACCAGCCCCCACCTGAACGCTACAAGGCAGAAATGCCGCAGATACCCGGTGTTTCCGCAGCGGAGTCGCGGCGAAGCGCCTTAGACAATCCTGCGATGCGAATGGTGGGCGCTCTACTCGCGGTCTTGCTGGTTGTTTTCTTCGGAGCGCGGTGGTTGCTTCGTCCGAAGCACTCGGAACCTCCTCCAGCCGACCCGCCCCCTCAGCTTGAGGTCCCTTCACCTGCGCCTGACCCCAACGCAGCATTGCCTCATGTCACACAGCAAGACCCCGGCGTCGCCAGCCTGGCAGAGATGGCTCAGCCGTGGTCCTCGAAGCAGTTCTTCATGCGCAACGGGCTGACTGGCGAGAACATACCGGCTTTTCTGATTCGCCTGCCTGGGAGCTCCGCGTCCCAACCCAACGGATATTGGGCGCTCTCGATGAATGCCCCTTATGGCGATTGCAAGCTCGAATACATCAAGGACCTCGCCAAACTGAAGACTGACTATGGTTTTAGAGCCGCCAGGCATCCCATGGTCGGCAACCCCTGCAGCCGCGCGCTCTACGATCCACTGAAACTGTCAAATCTGCCCGGCGGTGTCTGGGTGCGCGGTGCGATCGTTCAAGGGTCGGACATTCGCCCGCCGCTCGGCATTGAACTGAATGTTCAGGGAAAGACCATTCAAGCCGTTCGCATGGAGTAGCTCTCCCGCAGTTTATGCCAAATTTTTGTTCTGCTTCTCTGCGGCCACGATTTGTGGTTCATGCCGCTTGACAATCCATGCTTCAGACAGATAAAGGTCATCTGCACAATGGAGAAAACTACTATGCCTGCAAATTTTTCCTCGACGCGTCGTTGTTTCCTGAAAACCGCAGCTGCAGCTTCCTCTTTTGCACTTGTACCTGGCTCTAAGGCCGCAGCAGCCCCACCGCAAAGCACTCCCAAAGCGGACTTCTCCGGTTTGAAGCCGCTCGGCCCACGCATGAAAGCCATCACACCGGATGAGTTTCGCGCCCGCCTGGAGCACGCGCAGAAACTCATGCACGACCTGAAACCGAATTTCGACGCACTGTTTCTCGCTCCCGGCACTTCGCTGTATTATTTCACTGGCATTCGCTGGGGCTTAAGCGAACGATTGGCAGCGCTGGTCCTGCCCCGTGTGGGAAAGCCAGTCCTCGTCTGTCCTGGGTTCGAGGAAGGCCGATTTCGCGAGCAATTGCGCTTCCCGATCGAAGTCCGCGTGTGGCAGGAAGACGAGAGTCCGACCGAGCTCGCTGCAAGCGCCCTAGCCGATCAAGGCGTCCGCAGCGGACGGCTGGGAGTCGAGGAAACCGCTTATTTCACATACTCTGATCATTTGCGGGCGGCCGCGCCGGGATTTGAATACGTCTCCGCTGATCCCCTCACCATCGCGTGCCGCGGGCGGAAATCGCCACACGAACTCGAACTAATGCGCCTCGCATGCGAAGCCACTTTTGATGTGTATAAACCGGTTTTCGCTGCTCTGCGCGAAGGCATGTCGCAGGATGACATCGCGCACATGGTTGAGGCTGGTTTTTCGAAGATGGGCTTGCGCGGCGGGGCGCTGGTGCTTCTCGGAGCGTCAGCAGCTCTTCCGCATGGCACCAAACAACCGCAAAAACTAAAAGAAGGCGATGTGGTCTTGATTGATGGCGGCTGCGGAGTGGATGGTTATGCGTCTGACGTGACGCGCACCGGAATTTTCGGCAAGCCATCGGACAAAATCGCGAAAGCTTACGAGCTCAATCGCAAAGCACAAGACGCTGCATTGGATGCTGCGCGAGCGGGACGATTGTCCGGCATAGTGGACGACGCTGCGCGCGCGGTAATCGTCAATGGCGGCTACGGCCCGGGCTACAAATATTTTACCCACCGCCTCGGCCACGGCATCGGCCTCGACGGCCACGAGCATCCTTATCTCGTCAAAGGAAGCACGACGAATCTCGAACCTGGCATGACTTTTTCGAATGAGCCCGGAATTTATGTGCCCGGCGAGTTTGGCATGCGTTGCGAAGACGACATGGTCATCATGCCCGACGGCCCCGCGCAGCTCTTGACGCCAAACTTCGCTCTATCGCTTGAGAAACCGATGGGCTGATATCACGCGCGCTGAATCGCGTCACAAAACTCAACAATTCTTTGCTCCGCCCAGAATCGCTCCGCACCGCTTCGATTCGAAATGAAGCCGCAGTGCCCGCCGTGCTCCGGCGTAACAAAGCGAATCGACGAATTCCCCCCCAGGTTTGCGCGCAGAAACAACTCGTACGGAACAAACGGATCATCCTGCGCCGTGACTATCAGCATTGGCACGCGCACCTGTGCGACGACTTTCTTCGCTCCCACTGCGTCGTAATAATCCTGCGCGTCGCGATACCCGAACTGCGGCGCCGTAATCTTGTCGTCAAACTCCCTTACCGAACGCACTGGTCCGAATCCGTTCTTCGGGTAGCGCTCCGGGTAAAGCTCAGCCTTTCGCGCATACCGCGCCATCAACCCTTTTACAAAATGCCGCTGGTAGAAAAAATTGTCGCGTCTTTGCAACGCATCCGCGCACGCCCCAAGATCCATCGCCGGGCATACCACGCAGACACCGCGAAGTGCCTTCGGCGCGGCTTCTCCAAACTCACCCGCCATTTTCGTCATCAGGTTCCCACCCATGGAGTACCCTGCGAAGAAAGTCTGTTCGAATCCATCCCCGTTCGACAACTCTTCGAGGACCGCCCGGTAATCGCTGCTCATTCCAGAGTTGTACAGCGTCGGCGTTAGCGCTTCCGTCCCGCCACAATTTCTCTGATTCAACCGCACAGCGTGAAAACCTTGGCGGAACGCTTTTTCCGCGATGCCCCAAACGTAGTTCGATTCGCTCGAACCTTCCAGCCCGTGAAGGATCACAATCACTGGAGTATCGCGCCGTTTCCCCGGCTGCCAGTGGCAGCGCCCAAGTATCCGCGACTCCGGATCCACCTGGAATAGCCGGTCTTCCGCAGGCGGGAGTTCAAACTTGCGCAGCACAAACGCCGCCGCGATGGTCATGGCGTGCCCATTTCTGAGCAGCGCATGCGGCTCAAATTTCTCCCTCTCCCAACCCATGAATTCACTGTAGTGCAGCGCCATTCCGCAGGCAAGTTAACGGTCCCAGAGCCATAGCAGCTTCCCAGCCTTTGTTAACACTTGCTCATGGCGTTGCGTCAATCTAGCCGATGGAGAGATAAGGAGCCATGGCCATGAAACTTCGTCTGCTTGTGTGCGTCGTCCTCACTTTGTCGATAATCGCTCTGCCGCATCTTTTCCGCGCCCAAACGCCGGCTTCCGACCAAAGCCTCACCGCGCACGAGTGGGGCACATTCACCTCAATCGCCGGCAAGGACGGCCGGGCTGCTGAATGGTTGCCCCTAACGGGATCAACGGATCTTCCCGCGTTCGTCGAGCACTTCCGAAGCGCCGATTTCAAGGGCGGCCTCCGTGGCACAGTCCGCATGGAGACCCCGGTTCTTTATTTCTACACGAACCATGAAACTACCATCTCCGTCCACGTCTCCTTCTCGCAAGGCCTGATCACCGAATGGTATCCGCACGCGAACCGCGTCGAACCCGTCCTGCATCAGGCCCAAATGGTGGCCTACTTAAAAGATTGGGGAGCCCATCATGTGCAGCCCGACAGCAGTATCTCTTGGGACTCCATCCGGCTGGAGCCGAGCGGTTCGGCCGAGCCTCCCCGCGAAGACCGCGCGAACCACTACTACGCAGCCCGGCAGACATCCTCGACTCCGCTGAGCGTCAAGATCCAATCGGGGGATCAGAGCGAGAAATTTCTCTTTTATCGCGGGGTCGCCAGTTTTTCTGTGCCAGTTTCGGCAAGGCTGGCGACGGAAGGCAAAATCATCGCCGAAAATCTCAGCAAGCACGAAATCCCGGCCTTGCTCCTGTTCGAACGACGCGGTGACAAATTAGGCTTCCGCATCGCAGATGCCTCCGCGGCGCAGTCGACTCTCGATTCTCCCGAACTCACTGCCACGATGGATTCCTTGAAGCAAGCCGTGGTAGACATGCTCATCGCGCAGGGCCTCTATCAGGACGAAGCGCAAGCCATGTTTGAAACCTGGCGCGATTCCTGGTTTGAAGAAGGCAGCCGGCTTCTCTACATCGTTCCACGCCAATTCGTGGACAGCGTCTTGCCCCTCTCGATCAGTCCGGTTCCTGCACAGATTGTGCGCGTGTTCGTTGGCCGCCTCGAACTCGTCACGCCCGCGACCCAACGGGCTGTCGAGCAAGCACTGGCCAATCACGACCGCGCCACTCTCGCCAGGTACAACCGATTTCTAGTTCCTATCGTCGAAAGGATCATCGCAGACGATAAAAATTCGTCAAGGCAAGCGCAACTCCGCGAGTATCTGAACTCTTCCTCTGCGATTGTCGTCCAATCAAACTGATGTAATCTAGCCCGAACGGCTCTTGTGTATTCCTCAGTTGCCATAGAGGATTCACAAGAGAAAGGATGGGCACCATGCGCACCATAACCTACGGCGGAGCCGTCAGCCTGGATGGCTTTCTCGCCGGCGTGGATGGCTCGATCGACTGGCTGCATTTCAGCAAGGACGTCCAGCAGGTGATGACGGACTACTGGAAGGACGTCGACACCATCCTGATGGGACGCAAAACTTACGAAGTCTCGGTCGCCATGAGACCTTCGTCCGCAAAGAAACCCGCCAAAGCGAAAAGCTCCAGGCGCAAAGAGCCCGCCATGCGCACCTATATCTTCTCGCACACGCTCAAAGCCATCGACGATCCAGGCGTCGAACTCGTGGCGACCGACGCGGTCGAGTTCGTCCGCGACCTAAAGCGGCGCTCCGGAAAAGGAATCTGCTTGATGGGCGGCGGCGAACTCGCGCAATCGCTCCTGACCGCTGGCCTCGTGGATGAAATCGGTCTGAACATTCATCCCGTTCTTCTTGGCTCAGGAATCCCCACGTTTCGTGACCCCGGTCATCGCGTGAGACTAACGCTCACCGGGTGCCGCGAACTCGATGGCGGTTGCATCCTCGCCAGCTACAAGGTCCACCTCTCGGCCTAACCGCGGCCTGCTCAAAAGCTATCGGAGCAGCCAAGAAATTATGGCTCGACGAATGTTTGACCCCTTCCAACCCTTCCGCTAAGATAATTCTCAAATGAAAAAATCACGTGGTCACTTCAATGTCGTGCTTCGGCCCGAACCAGAGGGAGGCTTCACCGCGATTGTTCCCGTGTTGCCCGGATGCGTGACCTACGGCAGAAACCTTTCAGAAGCCAAGGCGATGGCCAAAGACGCCATCTCCGCCTACATCGAAAGCCTCAAGAAGCACAACGAGCCCATCCCCACCGACGACGAATCGTTGGTGGCTTCGCTCGACCTCGAATATGCCGAAGCTTCCCGCCGTTAAGCCCCGGGAAGTCATTCGATTTCTAGAGCGTAATGGCTTTGTTCTCGATCACGCGTCGGGTAGCCACTTTATCTACCATCATCCACTTTCAAAAAGACGAGCTGTCGTGCCGAAACACAACCGTGATGTTCCAAAGGGCACGCTTGTGTCGCTGCTAAGAGAAGCAGGATTCTCGAGGGCAGATCTCATCGATTTTCTGCAGGGAAGATAGAATGTCTCGCCTAAACCCGAGAGCCGCCAACTTGACCGCAATCCCATTGCCCCCTAGAATAGAAGTTTCACAGTGATTGATTTTTGCAATCTGATGCATTCATCTTCCGGCCCAGCGGCCACCCGCTGGGCTGCGCTGTTTTAGGGCGCTAATTTTCAGAAACGAGGTTGTAATGATTGACGGTCCGATTCCCGAAGGTCTAACTTTCGACGACGTGCTCCTTCTGCCCGGCAAATCCTCTGTGCTACCGGCCGAAGTCGACACGCGTACCTGCTTCACCCGCAAATTATCGCTCGACATTCCCCTGGCCTCCGCGGCCATGGATACTGTAACCGAATCACGTCTAGCCATCGCCATCGCGCGCCAGGGCGGCATCGGCCTTGTGCACCGCAACATGCCCATCGACCGCCAAGGCGAAGAGGTCGACCGCGTCAAACGCTCCGAAAGCGGAATGATCGTCGACCCCGTCACCATCTCTCCGGACATCACCCTCCGGCAGGCTCTCGAGATCATGACCAAGTACCGCATCTCCGGACTCCCCGTTACGCGCGGCACGCGTCTCACCGGAATCCTCACTAATCGCGACCTGCGCTTCGAAAAAAATCACTCCCAGCTCGTCGGCTCCGTGATGACCAAGGACAATCTCGTCACCGTTCCCGTGGGAACGACACTCGACGAAGCCGAACGCATCTTGCAGAAACACCGCATCGAAAAACTTCTCGTCGTCGACCAGGATTTCAATCTCAAGGGCCTCATCACCGTAAAAGATATCCAGAAAAAACGCGAATATCCCCGCGCCGCCAAAGACGACCAAGGCCGCCTCCGCGTTGGCGCCGCCGTTGGCGCCACGGGAGATTACCTTGAGCGCGCCGTCGAAATGTCCAAAGCCAAAGCCGACGTTCTCGCAATCGACACGGCCCACGGCCACACTTCCCGCGTGATGGACGCGATTAAAGCCATTCGCCAGCGGCTTCCCGAAGTGCAAATCATCGCGGGCAACGTGGCTACGTTCGAGGCCGCTAAAGACCTTATCGCGCTCGGCATCGACGGGTTGAAAGTCGGCATCGGCCCAGGCTCGATCTGCACCACGCGCGTCGTAACTGGCGCTGGCGTTCCTCAGCTCACCGCCATCATGGAAGCCGCGCGCGCGGCACAAGGCACAGGCATTCCCCTCATCGCCGACGGAGGCATCAAGTATTCCGGCGATATCACCAAAGCCATCGCCGCCGGTGCATCCTGCGTGATGATCGGCAGCCTCTTCGCCGGCACGGAAGAATCTCCCGGCGAAACGATTCTCTACCAGGGGCGCACTTTCAAATCCTACCGCGGAATGGGTTCGATGGGTGCAATGGACGCAGGTTCCGACCGCTATGCCACCGTCCAAGACACGGACGATCGGGGCAAGTCCGTACCCGAAGGCGTCGAAGGCCGCGTCCCTTACAAAGGTTCACTCGGCGCGCTAACTGACCAGCTTGTTGGGGGCCTTAAGAGCGGCATGGGCTACGTCGGCGCTGGCACGCTAAGGGATCTCACCGAGAAAGCCCGTTTCGTCCGCATCACCGCAGCGGGTCTCCGCGAGAGCCACGTCCACGACGTCATCATCACTCGCGAAGCCCCGAACTATCGCATGGAGTAATCGCGAGTCGCCTGCATGCAGGGTGTCGGGTACAAAATGAATACTCATCGTCGAAACTCGCACACGTCTCTCGGGCTCTCTGTGCCCTCGGCGACCACAGTGCCGAAAGCCCCCTGTCCACCTTGCCGCGACTTCTTGCGAGGAGCGCGCTTTGCCTGAACAACCCTGGCGCAATCCTCCTCCCGCCCCGCAATTGACGGAGATGCAGCCTCGCCTCCATAAGCTGCTGATTCCTGCATGGCTGCGCGCCTGGTGGCCTGCCGTGGTCTGGGCCGGCGTTATCTTTACCTTCTCGACGGACACCTTTTCTTCCGACCACACCGCGACGGTTCTTTCGTTCCTGGTGAAATGGCTTTTTCCACATCTGTCCCCGCATCAATTCAAATTCATTCACCATCTCATTCGCAAAAGCGCGCACTTCACCGAGTACTTTATTTTTTGCCTCTTGCTCTATCGTGGCTTCCGTGGCATTCGCAAAGGCTGGCATTGGAGCTGGGGAATCTCCGCCCTGTCCGTCGCCGCCGGCTATTCCATCATGGACGAAATTCATCAAGCCTTCGTCGCTAGCCGCGGCGCCTCGCCCTATGATTCTCTTCTCGACTCCCTCGGCGCCTTCTTCGCCTTCGCCGTCCTCTACCTCTGGTTCCACTTTTGGCGCAAGCCAGCTTCAGATATCCCCGAAACGAGCCCGCTTGAGGCTGGCAAGTCCGCGGACTGACGGGAGTTCGCCAGGAAAGCAACTATGTCTATGCTCCGTGGCTCCGCTTCGCTGCACGTGAGCGAACTTAGAAATCCACCAAATCCAGCGGAGTGCTTTTCTTGAGATGAAATGTTACCGCGCGCCTCGATGAGGCCGGTGCGCGCGGTAGCTTGCAAGGTGAGTTAGAAAGGCTTCTTAAGCACCGGAGGCCCCAGCAGCTCGAGCATCCACGATCCTAAGGGCAGCGTGGGATTGTTCTCCCAGACAGAATCGGAGCGCTCCGAACAGCTTCAGGCTCGCAGAGGCCCAACACAAACCTCGTGTTTAGCAGGGTCTACACCATCGTGAGTCACCAGCCACTGATCATCAGTCACTTGTAACTCGCTGGTATCACTCCCTCAATTCCGCATAATCAATTCAGGTAAGGCAAGTATCTCCACATGTCGTTGAGATAGCCGTTCCCAGTTGTACTTGTGGAATCGTAGCCTGCACCTCCGAAGAGCCAGAGCTGGCCATTGCCATCGACCCAGTGCGTCGCGTTGCTACGCCCACCCGGAGTCCAGATCTCGTACGTCTTATATGGGCGAACCTCGTCGCCGTAAACGCCGTTGGCAGCACCCGTGTTCGAGCCCTTGATCCAGGCCCACGTGCCGGGCTGACCAGCGGTCGAGTTCGGTGTGTATACCCATAGGTCGCTGAGAGCGCCGTTGCCATTTGTTCCCGTCGCGTCCAGACCCCAGCCACCATAGAGCCAGAAGTTTCCGCCTGCGTCGGTCCAACCACTAGCGCCCCAGCGCGACCCGGGACGTGCGCCGGTCGTGGAGACAGGAGAACAAATGATGTTGCCTCCGACAGTGAGGCCAACACTCAGGCCACATGTGCTCGCTGCACCTGTGGTACTCACCGGTCCCACTACAGTTTGAGCTTCGTAATCGCCCGTCTGATTTGCCGTGGTGCTGCCCATTACGAAAGTCCACTGCTTGGCAGCGATGTTGTATACCCAAAGATCGTTCAGAATTCCGTTTGCCGTCGCTGGATTGTTTCCATCTTCGCCTTCTCCCCCGAAGAGCCAGAGATTTCCAGCGGTGTCCGCCCAGCCAACCGCTTCTTGACGTCCTCCAGGCGCGTTCGTGCCTGATGCAACTCCCGGAGTGCCGTAGATGCCAATCTGGTTACCCAGACTGGAGCCCGAGACAAAAGTCCAGGTGCCACCCGAGTACTCCCATAGGTCGTTGAGGAATCCCAGAGTTCCGGCGCCGTCTTTGCCAAATCCGCCGAAGAGCCAGAAATTCCCTGAAGCATCCGTCCAGAAGACAGGGTTCGTTCGAGCCCCTGGGTATGGATTGGCGTTAGGCGGGTAGATGCCATTCTGGTCGACAAATTGGGTGTTAACTCCGCTTTGCCATGTCCACAGGCCAGCGCTAGCCGTGAAATCAGCACTCAAGGCACTTGCATGGAACTCCCAAAGATCGTTTAGATAGTTGCCGCCATCGGAACCACCGAAAAGCCAAAGATTTCCGCTGTTGTCGGTCCAGGTGGCCGCTCCTAGTCTTGCTGGCGGAAGGCCGGGACTGCCATACACACCGCCTTGCCCCTCGTGCTGCGCGTTGGCTATGATCTGCTTGCCAACTGTGGTGGGTGGGACGGTGTTGACCACCGTTGGGTCATAGGCGCCCGCCAACTGCCATTGACAGTAATCGCCGAGGTTGACGCACACCCAAAGGTCGTTCATGGGCGCATTCAGCGTGTCTTGCGGGGTGCCCCCCGCCAATTCCCAGCCGTCCCCACCGAACAGCCAGAGGTTGCCATTTTTGTCCGTCCACCCAGCTGCACCGTATCGCGCTCCAGGGGTGTTGGTGAAAGGGTTCGGAAACGTCGGCGGTGCAGTTGCTGGGAACGAGCCGAACTGTGGCGCTGCAATCGTTCCGGCCGTTTTTGTGCCGTCGATCCATGTCCAGTCATCATGCGCACAATCGACGATAACGGTGTTGACGCTCGCCGTTACCACGCCTTTATAGTTCCACAACGTGCAGCCCTGGCTCTGGGTGCTAGCCGCGTGAAAAAGCGAGATCTGGTATTGGTCGTTGAGAGCCTCCTGCGTGGCAAACGTGAAGGGTCCGTTTTCCGTGATATTTATGGTGTTGCCCAAGTTATTCTGCAAGAGGAAGCTGCCGTCCGTAAGCACGCCATTGTTGGGGGGAATCCCGGCCAGGCCAACGACTGTTCCACCGACGCTATAAGTTACCGCAGGGCAGACAATGGCAACGTTGCTCACGTTGGCAGTTGCAGTGCCGCTGCCTGTGCCAGCAGTTACTGTGCAATTCTGTGTCGGCGCGGTAGGCTCCGCGAAGACTGTTACATTGTAGACCGTGCCAGTGGGAACGAGGTTTTTGAACGTGAATGCTTGATTCCCATTGGCCGGACTAATCGCGAGCTGTTCAGAATCGCTACTGTTTTGGAGGATTAAGCCGGTGCCCACAAGACCGGTGACGGTGCCGCCGATGGTGTAGCTCAATACACAGTTCACCGCAACGTTGGTGACGTTTGCGCTGGCAACTCCGCTTCCATTCGTCACCGTGCAGATCTGGTTGGGGTTGACCGGTTGCGTAACAACCGTGACGGCGTACACATCCGCGCCGGTAACGGCGGTCTTGAAGGTGAAAAGTCCATTCGCCGTAATCGTCAGGCTGTCGCCGCCGTTGTCTTGCAAGATTACGCTTGTGTTAGCCACGAGCCCGGAAACGGTGCCGCCGATGGTGGCGGTAACGGGATTTGTGGTACATGAGACGGTGGCGGTGACGTTGGCAGTCGCAGTACCGCTGCCTGTGGTAGGGCTGACCGCGCAAGTCTGCGTCGGATTGCTGGGTTGCGTTTGAACGGTTACCGCGTACGACCCGCCTTTGGCGACGGTGGTCGCGAACGTAAAAGTGCCGTTCGCAGTTATCGTAAGCTTATCCGTGACATTGTCCGCCAGGACGAGCCCACTGCCCGCAAGCCCGCTGACCGTTACGCCGACCGTGTACGGCCCGCCTGAACCTGAGCCGGAGCCCGAACCCTTCGGTAGCCCGCTGCAAGCTGTCACCAGGAGTGAAATTGCCATTAAATGTATAAGAAAGAAAGGCTTTAGGGCGGCTTTCATAAATGTGTTTTTCTCCTTGGGTTGCTCGCCACTAAAGGCTCGGACAGAATCTGAAGCCCGTTCGCCTCGCCCTGCTGCACGGGGATGGATAGCGCGGGGTCCCGAACTGGTTTCACAACGTTTTGAACATGGAGTCACTGCAACTGCGATGACTCCCCGAAGCCTTGTGTCTTGCGGAATCAGGATACGTCTCGATTTCTTAGCAAATCAATTCACTTCTGAGGGAGCTATGCGCACAAGAACAATACTCGTTTGCGACATTATAGATAAAGAGTGTTTTCCTGCTTCTAACTTGAGAAATTCTGGGGACTTACAAAGAAACCTGCAGAAAGTGGCCAATTCCATTCACAGTCTGACTGTCGGCATGTTATGCTCCGTTAATTTCCCAGAAAATTGTTGACAAAGTCGGTATAGCCTTGGCAATGTTCGTGCTCGGAGTTTTTTAGATTTTTTGAGCGCGGGGTCTTCCCGCCACGTTTTCTTTTCCAGCGATTTTCGCGCTTCCCTTTCGTCTAAATCAGTTCCAACCTTTGGGCGTTTTTTGTGTAAAAACCGTGCCTGTTAATCGCTTTGGATTGACGCTGTTACATCGGAAAGCTCATGGTTTTCAGGCAGCCAAGACACATCGCCCTATGATTCCCCTCTCGACTCCCTCGGCGCCTTCTTCGCCTTCGCCGTTCTTTACTTCTGGTTCCGCCTCCGCCGAACAACTCTGCCCGCCGTGCCAGAATCCGCGGCAGATTCCAGCTCCGTAACGACTTGAACAAATCTCATTATCGAAGGGTGGGTCCAAGAAGTAATTAAGATGATGCGTAGCAGTGGTCTCTCTGCTAGCGCGAATTAAACGGATACAGAAGAAAAATCCCCGAGGTCCTTGGAAGGGCCTGGAGGACGCAATCACGAAACGAAGTGGTCTGCCGAATCAGGGAAACGGCAGGTATCTCCAAAAATCGTTGACGTAGTCGGGCTTGGAAGCGGAGTCGAAACCTTCTCCGCCAAAAACCCAGAAGTAGTCGAGTGAGTCCGGCTGCCAGAAAGCCACTCCGCGACGGCCCCCAGGAGTGTTGTTCACAAACGGGACACCATACGAGGGACTGAATTGCGTCGGATAGTTACCGGGCTGATTGACCTCGCTCGATCCTTTCCACCAGATCCACTGGCCGCTGCTACGCCGATATTCCCAAACGTCATTCAGATATCCCGTGCTTTGCGTGAGTGAGGAAGCATATCCCCAACCGCCAAAGAACCAGAGATTGCCGGAGGCATCGGCAAATCCAGCAGCGCTCCAGCGAGAGCCGGAATCAATTGGACTCCTTGGAGGAATCTTTCGTAGCTTCTTTGGAAGTTTCTTTGCTGAAACGGAGGAGGGAAATTCTGGTTCCGTTTGGCTCGAGTGCGAGTACAACGATGCGCACTTGATCTCCGCGCTCACCCAGGAAGGCGACGTCTTCCGGGGAAACCTGTGCATCTCGGAGAATATCTGGGAGGGGATCCTGCCCAGCATCCTGGCGCACGAATTCTGGACTCAAGTGATCGCGGTACCAGGAGTCGACCAAGCTGCGTGAATCGCTGGCGTAGTAGTTGGTGGAGACCATGTCGGTTGGAAGAGGGGGGGACGTGGTGGGATGGCCATGCTCCACCGGCATCAGGAGCGAAGCTTGAGGATAGACAGGCAAGCCCGGGCCGATTTGACCGGGATTCTCAACACGGAAATCGCCAGCGGGAGTGCGCACCGTCCGGTTATCCGGGGTGGCACGAGCCACGAACACGGGAAATACTCGGTAGGCCATGTAGAAGCCGCCACCCACAAGGGTGCCCAAGCCGACGAAGAGCCCAGCGGTCATCCATAAAAGGGATTTCGAAGCAGAAGAGTCCCCGCTCATTCCATCTTCCCCCGTCCCTGACGCGTTCCCTACTGTTGCGGCAAAAGCAATTGAGTGAAACCGGTCGTGTTCACGTCGCGAAAGAGAGGCGTTCGCGGCGGGAGCAATGATGGCGTCAAAAAGTTCACATCAAAATTATATCCACGAGTCGGTGGCGAATAGACTGTTGTGCAGCACTTGTAAACACCGATCGCTTGGCGGTTAAAGTAGACGCTGATCAAGGAGCCTCGATAATTCAAGTTCTGTCCGCCCCAGTTTTCAATATAGCGGAGAAAGTTATGGAGGCCGCCATCGGTGCCGAAATCTTGATTAGTAGCGTAGCCGGCTGGCTGGGGAAAGGAGATTCCCTTACCGCTGACTATCGCGGCGCGATACCAGGTGGTGAGCGCATTCCGTTGATTATTTGCGAAACTGAAGGGGAACTGGAACGAATTCACGTCGTTCCAATTGTTGGAAAGCAGAGTGATCGCGTCAGCCATGACCGAAGTGGCCACTCCCGGATCACCAAATCCGCCGTTGGCTGAATTGGCGTTGAAGTCGCCTTGTACGTAAACGGGGTTCTCAGAAGCAATGGTCAAGCCGCAAGGAGTATTGCCGGGACAGTTGCCGAGATTGAGCAACTTTCCGTTTACGAGTTTCACCGCGCGCCGGAAAAAGAAATTGGGGTTCTCGCGAGCCTCGTTTGCATTAATGACATAGGTGCCCGGCCAGATGGCGCTAGGCACGGCAACGGGGCACTTGGAGTCCGGCGTCAAAGCATTTGTGGCCGGAATCGTGCCGTTCAGTCCCGCGAACGGCCCGAATCCTCCAAGCCAAGGGGCTGCTGCGTTTGCTGCAGCCAAAGCATGGGTCGGGTCCTGGCCATAGTTGAATAGAGGCGCGGCTCCGAGTCCATCCAGATCCTCTCCCTGGTCTACTGCGTTATTGGGACAGCCAAACTGGCTGGCCGAATTCACGAAATCTTCAAAACCGTATTCGCCGGTCTCGTTGCCCGAAGGCGATTTAGGAGGCCATGTGCCAGGGAGAGCGACTGGGACATAGTTGCCTCGACGGTCAGAGATGTAGACGGAGAAATCGTTTGGTGCAGTAACAGCGTCGAAGGCGGAAGCTCCGTTGCCCGGCAAGGCTCCGGTGAACCAGCGGCTCAGGTTGTTGGTGTCCACTTCTACGTAGTGCATCACGCCGCCCAACGTCACCATTTTGGAGTAGTTAATGCCGCCCAGATTGCCGGCGGGGGAAACGTCCCGGCGGGTACCTTCGCGAGTATCAAAAAGCACATTCGGCCAGTAATCCGCGGGAAGCGTAGGAGCGGCTGCAATCTGTCCGGCGACGAGAGTAACGCCGCAAGGATTCCCATTGGTCCAGTTGGAAGGATTGTCGCGCACGCGCTCAAGACGGACAATCGCGTTGGGGTGAACGTCAGGGCAGGCGGCAGGATTCAGTTCGGCGCCAGGGAGCGCCAGGAGCGGCTCCGAGGCTCCATACTGAGCCGCCGCCAATGCGCCGTACGGATTTAGATTCCTGCCCGCATAGCCGAAACCCAAGATTTCCTGAGTAACATCTTTCCACGTGCCACAAGGATTTCCGTACAGAGTCTGCACCTCAATCTTGATGAACCCGGTAATAATGGGGTTTCCAGAAGCGATTACCGACGTGGCAGGTGTGGCGAGCCAATAGCCATCGACCGGATTGTAAGCGGCGGCGCCGACAACGGCGCCGGAAGCCGCAAGTGGGACAGGGAGAGTACTCAAACCTGCGGCATTGTTGGCTGTCAACGTAGCAAGTAGAGCGAGCGCTGGTCCGGAGGCCCAGTTCGCTACAGGCTGAGCAAGATCGGCGAGATTGAAGGGTTGGACAGTAGCATCTATACATGGGAGCTGCATGATGTCCTGAGGATTATCGGAGAGAAGAATTTTCAGGCTGGCTTGCGCGAACAGGCGTCCGCTGGAGACCGAGGCAGGCTCATTCTGGACCGGACGGCGAATGATGTCTATCGCCTGGGTGGTGCCATTACCTATCGTTACGATGCCAAGATTCAAAGGGCTCTTTGGCCCCGTGGAAGCTGCTCGCAGATTGCCTGCGTAGTTGGTCGCTCCGAGGGAAATGTTCGTCCAATTTGGATTCGCCACTGAGCCCAAGGTCCCAGTCAAACTTCCTTCACCAAAGCCTAACTTCCGATACCTACCTTTGCCGGGAGATGTAGTGATGTTAACGATTCCGTTGTATTGACCGGTGGTGGTGGGAAAGCCATTCGAAAGATTTGTACGGATGACGTCCTTTACGGCAGTTACGCGGTCAGACATCGTCAAAGTGCCGCCTGCTGCCAGGAACAAGTTGCCATTGGTGTGGGTGCGGCCGCCAAAACTGAAGTCTGGGCCAGGGAAAAAACTGAGGTCCGTGTCGGAAAAGACGCCGAATTGAAACATGGGGATGCCGACAGTCTGCGTGGTTCTTTGCAGCTTCACTTCGGCTCCGGTTGCAGTACGAGCGGTGATCGTAAGCGTGTAGGGTGTTGCCAGCGCGGTCATACCTTGAAACGTCCCGGACATCACTTGCGAGACGCTGGCGAGCGGATTGCCGTTCGCATCGAGGGGATAATTCATTTCATAGCCGGAGGTGCCATCGAACTTTTGATACTGGATCCCGGCGATATTCGGAGGAGCATTACCGATGGCAATGAGCTGCGCGCTCGTGGGAGCATAGGTGGTATCAAAGAGAGTGCCCAAGTCGGCGGTCAGCTTTTCCATTCCAGCTTCCGCTGCATAAAAGGAGCGGCTGGATTCGCTGTTCATGCCGCTCACAGTCTGACCGGACATGATCAGGAGTATGAACCCAACCATGAGTGATGATAGTAGCAAGAGCAACATCAGGGTGAGGAACAGAGCCATGCCCGATTGTTTCCGGAGCGATTTTGGAGGAGTTTTCATGATTGGCCCCTTTTGTCAGTTGTACCGGTTGACGTAAGCCATGCTGCGGAGGCTGACCTGCGTTGAAAGGCTGCTCCGCAGGTAGCTGAATGTCTGGTTATTCTTTGTCGTCGATCGCGCAGCGAGATTAACGTTGATGGAGCGAATTTGGTTTTCGGAAAGACCTGCAGGGACGGCCGGTTGGTTGGAAGGATTAATCACGCCGTCCACGAAATTGTAAGTGAACTGAAGGTTTTCGAGCGTTTCGCCGACGGGTTGCCCCGGCTGAAAATTGATTTGCCGAATCAAACGTACGTGTGAGGGATCGGAAACATTATCGAGATAGTAGGAAATCATCCAAATTCGGGTTGCGCTGGTTGGCGGATACGTGCCATTCGGCGCTCCAGTGATGGGATCCGTATTCTGTAACTGGACAAACGTCCCCTGCGGATCCGGCCTTCCATTCAAGTTGAACGGGTCTCCAGCCACGAATTTCAGAACTTGCCCGGCAGCGCCGGTAACTGTCTGGATGGCATTTCCGTTGGCATTGCTGAATAGGATCAAATCGCCGGGTTGAACTCGAATGCCGGCCAGAGCCAGGTTGATGCAAGCTGGATCAAAGGTGACGGAATCGCCGGCCGCCGTGATGGTCCCATTACATGCCGGTACGCCGGGCGACGCGGCGCGCGTAATTGGGGACTGTGCGAGCGCTAAACTGTTATCTGCGTACAGAACGGTGATGATGTCTGTATTTGCTCCGGCGTTCACGTCGGGGCTAGTAACGGGTGGCCCGAGAGCGGCGCCGGGCTCGACTGCGGACAGAACAAAATTACACGCGGGAAACGTGAGCGCGGCGCCTGGGCCCGGGCGGTTAGTAGGAAGGCCAACGTTGCAATTCCCGGCGGCGTTGGGCGTATTAGGAATTGGGATACCGCCGGTCGGAATACCCGTGCCTGCCTGGATCAAATCCTGCTGGATCAGATTGAGTCCCGCGCGCAAATTTTCCGTCATATCCGAAGTAAGAGTAACGCGCTGGTTGGTGTGCAAAGCGTCCTTGAAAGCGAGGAATGCTCCGCCAATGATCGCCAGTGTGACGACTGTCGCTACCATGAATTCAATCAGTGAAAATCCCGTTTGCTTCTTCATTGAATGGTCCTTTGGCTCTCCTCAAGCAAATGACGAAATGTAGCTGATTAACACGTGAGTTCTGGTCAAGGACTCGGTCGTGTACACAATGGTGATAGTGATCTGACGGAGGTTGGGCTCATTGGGAACCGGAACAATCTGGATCTGCCGGGTCATGAAACTACTCAAGTTCGCGACGTCATCGTCGGCCGTTCCCAAAACCTTGTCCGGTCCTGGGCCGATGATCACCGTGTCTGGGGCACTCGCCTGGTCGTTTTGAGTACCTACAAGTCCATCTGGACCAGGAAGCAATAGTGGCTGGGGCCCATCCACAAAAACGCCGCCGTCATTTCCTGTGACTCCAGTGACATTTTGAATCTGCGACCAGGTGAGCAGCTTCGTGTCTCGGGCCGTGAATATGGTTTCGACAGCTTCCTCGGCTTTCTTCTGGGCGATGTAATCCCACTGAGTCATATGAGCAAAACTGACACCCTTGGCATAAACTCCCAGCAGGGAGAGGATCCCGATAGTCAAAACAAGAATTGCAACCAGGGCTTCCAACAGAGAGAAACCACTATTCCGGAGTTGATCGCCTCCCGGCTTCATTCTGAACTCTTTACTCATACCACTGTCCCCCGTTCCAGTAATAAGCGCGTACACGGCCGGTGGACCCGAGAATTGTTGCGGCCCGGGCAGAACTGGGCTTCCCGGGAATCCCAAGAAAAACGGTGCCATTCACGAGATTGTTGTTGGCATCTACAAAGGAGCCTGTACTAGTGAAACGCAGGGGCGGCACGGGAGCGCCGGCGGAGGCGAAGAAGGCAATCGCCGCTCCATTGCCGAACAGCATGGGTGTATCTGGAACGCCGGGAAAAATTAAGAATTGTGATGCACCACCCATCGTCACCACTGGATTCGGATTTGGGTTGAGAGGTGTGCCGTCCGGGTTTTCCGGGATAATCTGTAGCTGGTTTGGATTGGTAAAAGAGACCTCAATACTCCTTCGTTTGGAGATGGCCATCTCTCGAGCTATCCGAAGTTGCCCAGTGACATTATCCAAAGCAGAGTTGACTTTGAAGTTGTACCAGGTACTCGACCAGCCAAAGATTGCCAGCCCCATCATGATGAAAAGCAAAGCGACAACCATGAGCGTTTCAAGGATCGTAAAACCGCTACTTTCCTTCGCGCGCCACTGCCTCTGGCGCCCTGATTTGCAGCTACTGATTTGGTGCGCGCTCATCTCAAGTGACCTCTTGGACCTAGCGCCATGCCAGTTCCCAAGCAAGGTAAGAGCATTTGCAGAGCAAATCGCGGAATCGGAATAAACTCTTTCGGTTCTGTGGCTTGAGGAGATAAGGGGATGCGCTCCGTTGTGCGGCACTTTCGCGATGTGTAATAACGTAACAAGTTGCGTGGCTCCATGGACCGATGGAATCTGCTAACTATTTAGAACAATTGCCCTTATGTTCAAACTGGTCGGAGGAACAGTTCTAGGCCCCTGACATGCGGTTCCAGGCACTTTCGGGAGGCCAGTGACAGAAATGGGCAGTGAGACGGTACGGACAGGACTAGGCTGCAAGGAGGACAGGATTCACTACTTTTCGAGGGGTCTTCACTTTTTGGACATCTCTGCGCGAGTCACCGACACCCGGTGGCTTCTTCGCCGTATTCTTACTTAGGGCACCGTCCAGGGCCACACTCATTCGAGAACAGATTCCGAGGTCAATTTATGTCCCTGAAAATAATGGTTGTCGATGATGAACCGGTGAGCCTGCAACTCGTGAGGTCTCTGGCCTCACCTTCAGGCCATACAGTGTTAACGTTTGGTGACAGCCAGGAAGCCGGGCAGCGGGCGGAGAAACAGCGGTTCGATGTGGCCTTTGTGGGCATGCGCACACCTCAACCAGACGGACTTGAGCTGGCACGACGAATCCGAAACTCAGAACTCAACCGTGAGACTACGATCGTGATGCTCAGCGCTTCAGACGACGTTGAGAGCGTCCGGAAGGCTTTTGGCGAAGGTGCCGATTTCGTCATCACCAAGCCCGTAACGGCGTCCCGCATTCGTCCGATGCTGGCTGTCATGGATTCCGCCGGGTGGAAAGGCAAAAGGCACTCGGCCCGCTTAGCCCTCTTTACGGAGGTCGTCTGCACGTGGGATGACCGGCAGTTTCCTTTGCGGAGCATGAATATCAGCGAAAGTGGCATGCTGCTACAGCCCTCACTGGACATAGAGGTGGGGCAGGAAGTTGCCCTGGAGTTCAAGATCGCGGAAGTTCGTGCGTCTCTTCACGTGCTTGCTCGGGTCGTGCGCAAAGAGGGAAATGAGCGCGTAGGAATGGAATTTATCGGCCTCACGCCGGAAGATCAGAATGCCATCCAGCTTTACGTTATGGGGCGTCTGAAGGACTTCACGCCGCCACGAGATCTGTCGGACATCGGATTGCGAAGATTGTTCAAACCGTAGGGCCGATCCTTTTCAGGAAGCGTACGCTCTGTGACGTGATGACGGATTTTCGGGGACTCAATACCGGCGACTGAGCGATGTTGTTCTTGTCGGTCTTAATTAAAAGACCTTGATCTAATGGAATGGACCCATCCCGATTGTCGCCACGCGTTGCCAGTTTCCATTTTCCGACGGCCGCTGCTGCCGCATGTTGCGCAGCCCGGTCCATTCTTCCTTCTGTGCCTTCCATGCCCGGCAAGAACTGCAACTCCTCGAGTCCCAGCGCCTTGGCGACCAAATTTCCGTCTCCCTCAATGGGGATTTCCTCACCGCCACCGACATAAATCACGTCCTCGGCAAGCTCTTTACTGCCGTCGCGCAGGACCGTATCCCCCTTCGCAAAGCCGCCATCCTTACCTACCTCGGCCAGGTCATGCTTTCTTCCCTCGCCCACGTGAAGCAGGAGTTTCCGTTCAGCTACAAATTCGACCACTGGAATAAGGTGCTGGCCAATGCCGCCCCCCTCTCCAGTCCTGCCTCCCTCACCGACTCTTCTACCGAATGTCTCCTGGAGTCCCCTGAACCCGACTGCCCCGAAGATGAATGAACGTTGATCGACAGTGGCTCCGAGCAGGGATTCCAATTTGCCAAACCCGGGCTTTTGGGAGTTAGCTGGCAGCGTTTATCAGCACTTTGCCGCTTTCGATCACTTCGTAGTGGTTCATTGTGGCAGCTCTCCGCCAGCTTGCTCCGCCACTATGTACGCGGCGTACCAGTCGGGCCAGTTTTCGTCGCGTTGGCCGCCGGTGCGTTCTTCGTGCTTGCCGTGTGCCGCCGATGCGCGTCGCATCGCGCTCGCCAGATCGTTCGCCGATGCGAAGGTCGTCGCCGCGGAGTCAATGCGACCGGGCAGCCGCGTCGTGAGTTCCTGGAACAGCCAGCCGTTGCCGTCCGGATCACGGAACGAGGCGAACGAACGGTAGCTGCGATGCTCGGGATCCGGACCGCTGGCCCGGGCCCGTCCAAACAGGTACGGCTCGTCCGTGCCCGCGTACACGCCGGCGGCGTCGTGG
>JBGPLB010000054.1:0-25363 GCA_041486245.1 Candidatus Acidiferrum sp. | reverse complement strand
CTGCACGGCGGGCCGCAGACAATGTTCTCGAACGCCTGGGGCTACCGGTGGAACGCCCAAGTTTTTTCCGCGGCTGGTTACGTGTCGCTGATGATCAACCGGCGCGGCTCAACGGGCTACGGCCAGAAATTCACGGACGAGATCACGAATGACTGGGGCGGCAAAGCCTACGTGGACGTGATGAACGGCGTGGACTTCGTGTTGAAAAAATACTCATACATCGATGGCTCGCGCATGGCCGCTGCGGGCGGATCCTACGGCGGGTACATGGCGGACTGGATTGCAACGCACACGGGGCGCTTCAAGGCCATTATCAGCCACGCCGGCATTTACGATAAGAATTCGATGTACGCCACGGAAGAGCTTTGGTTTGAAGAACACGATATGCAGGGCACGCCGTGGACAAATCCCGAGAGTTACCGCAAATGGGCGCCCATGACCTACGCGGCCGAATTGGGAAAATTCAAAACCCCAACATTAGTGATTGGCGGCGAGCTGGACTATCGAGTGCCCTATACTCAGTCACTGGAATTTTTCAACACATTGCAGAGACAGGGCGTGCCGTCAAAGCTGGTCATTTTTCCGGACGAGGGCCACTGGGTTCTGAAGCCGCAAAATAGCCGATTCTGGTACAAAACGTTTTTGGATTGGCTGGCTACGTATTTGAAATAGCGGAAAATTCAAATCGCAAACAAGCGCTGCAGCGCCCGGCGCGCGAACCGAAAGAGATGAAAGAGTAAGAACAAAGAGACTGCGACGAGTACGATGACGATGACTGTAGTTGCGACGGGATGCACCGTGGCCATCCACGTCAGCCAAACTGCCAAGACGTCTTCGCCGAAACTTAAAGCCCAATTGCTGAACGGCTCCGGCGTGGTGTTGACCGCGGCGCGAGCGCTTGCTTTCGTGCCGTGCGAGGCGAGCGCGACGCTTCCAGCAAGGAGCGCGGCGGCCCAGCGCCACTCCGTGGGAGCAGCTCCCGACGCACTATAGGCAAGCAGGGCCGCAGCGGGTGGACGAATGAAGGTGTGGATTGCGTCCCAAACTGTGTCGACATAGGGAATTTTGTCGGCTAAGAATTCGACTAGGTAAAGAACAACGGCAACAACCAGAATCACGGGATGGGAGAGCACGTGGAGTGACTGCGGAAGATGGATGACCCCGAAGCGCTCCAGAAGTCCCAGCGTCGCGACTGTCGCATAGAGATTCAAACCCGAGGAAAATCCGGCGCCGAGGGCGAGCCCAAGTGTTTCGATGGGATTCATTCCGCTCATCATAACAAAGCAGGGTCGCGCGAGTGGATAGTAACTTCTGCTCACACTCGAAAGACGTTTAGTTTGACCATTGAGCGCGGGATAGAGAAGCTGTCCACAAGGCGGTCATTCATGTTTGGCTTAAGCCACCTCTTCTATCCTTGGGGATTTATCCTGCAAATCCTCGCGATCGTACACTTCGTGCGCCGCAGGCCGGAGAACTACTGGTTCTTTATTATTTTTTTCGGCGGCTTTCTTGGAGCAGGAATTTACATCGTCGCGGAAGTATTGCCAGATTTCGGCCTCCTGCGTGGAGTGTTTCAAGGCATGGGCCGGAAATCCCGCATTCAGATCGTCGAAACGCAAATTCTTGACAATCCTTCCGCCGCAAACTACGAAGAATTAGGCGAGCTATATAAGGATCAGAAGGAGTTCGCCAAGGCACGCGAGGCGTTCACGAACGCGATCGCCGCGCGCAGCGATTCCGTATACACGTTTTACTATCGGGCGCAGGCTTCTCTGGGGCTGGGCGATTTTGCCGCGGCGATTCCTGATCTGGAGCGCGTCGTCGGCAGCGATGCGAAGTTTGACTACTATAGGGCTGCCGGACTTTTGGCCGATGCCTGCACACGAACTGGCCAACTGGAGCGCGCCGAGCACTTTTATGCCGATGTGACGCAATTCTCCACAACTACCGAAACGCTCTACAACTATGCCTGCTTTCTGAAGCTCGCAGGCCGCCGCGAGGAGGCGCGCGAGTGGGCTCAAAAGCTGCTTGCAAAAAAACGGACGCTGCCGCGGTACATGCAGCGGTACGAACGGCCGTGGTTTCGCAAGGGCAAGACCCTGCTCAACGAGTTAGAAATAGCTCCTGCAGAGTAGGAAGGATGGCTGCCCGCACTCCAAGAATGGTAAAATTCCGAAAGGATGCGCCCGTAGCTCAGTTGGATAGAGCGTCTGCCTTCTAAGCAGAGGGTCGCCAGTTCGAGTCTGGCCGGGCGCGCCACTTAACTTCTGACGCGTCACTGGATTCGCTTATTACCGAGCTTCTGCTTTGCTTCCAGCTTAGGTCCAATTGGGTCCAACTTCGTCGCCCAAATGGTCCTTTCCAACTCTTCTACTGCTGCTCCCTGTGAGGCCGGTACTGCGTGCGAGTAGATCTCCGCGGTCGTGCTCAATCTTGCGTGGCCCAATTGCGTCTGCGCCGTGCTTAGCGATCCGCCGAGATCACTGAGCAGAGTTGCGTGAGTGTGCCGGAAGCTGTGCCATGAGATTGACGGCAAGCCCACCCGCTTGCGTGCGGGCTTGAGTGTGGCAAGAGATGCACCCCTTTTGTTGGAAGATTTCCGCTCCCGTATGCGGGTCGCCGGACAGAAAAGTATTCCACTGATCGGCGATGCTCGCTCGTCTCCACACAAGAATGCCAACGACGATGAGCAGGACCACCGGGTTAGCGACAAGCCACATTATCAGGTGGCGACGAAGACTCATCTATCCCCTACGCTAATTGTTGCTTTGCGAGATCTAGTGAGCTGGAATCCTTCGCCAGTTCATCGGCAATGCCTTCCTCGCTTTACTGCTCCTCCGGAGTAACGCACCGAGCATTTTTCGCTTGGCATACCGCAACGAGGCTGAGCATCGTATATCCACTTGGCTATGACACTCGTCACGGTCAAGCTTGATCGAAGTCACATCAGCGCGGTCCGCGAGCTCATTCGCTCTACAACTTCGTCGCGAGTTTGCCCGCCGAGGGCTGGGAATTTACGCAACTAGCAGTCAGACAAGTTCTGGTTTCCATCAGGTCCCTGGCAGCCTCCGCCTTGAGCAAGCTGTGATCCGCCGCCTGCGTTCCGTAGCCAGAGTCGGGCGTGACCTTCGTCACGCTTCGTCGTGACGACAGACACAGCCATAAGTAAATGGTTCGTTCAGCCTTGTGACCAACCAAACTCAGTTTGGTTGGCAGGCATGTTCGATGGCCATTCGAGTTTGACCTGGGGGTGATTGTGACGAACAAACGCACTCGATCTTTTAGTCAATTAGTCGTGGTCGCGTCGGTTGTGACAGTGGCTTGTGGATTCCTGGCTATTGTGCCAAAAAGCTCCGCAATTCCGGCTTTTTCGCGCAAGTACCAGACTTCCTGCACTACCTGCCACAGTAACTATCCTGAATTGAATGACTTCGGAGAAGCATTCAAGAAGAACGGCTTCAAATTTCCTAAGGATGACGAAGCCTTTGTCAAGGAGCCGCCGGTGATGCTGGGGGCCAAGGCGCAAAAGGAAGCCTTCCCGACTGCTGTCTATCCAGGTGAAATCCCGGGATTTCTGCCCATCGCGTTCCGCTACGAAGGCAATTTCAACGTGAATCGCAAGCAACCCACGGGTTTCACTCAACAAAACGGATTTGCGCCGAGAACGGACCTTTTCGCACCAAATACCTTCACGATCATCGCCGCGGGAAGCTTTGGTCAGAATCTGTCGTTCTGGATTGACGATGACATTTCCGTAGGTGGAGAGAATGGCGCAGGCGGCTTGGGTGACGGCTATCTGAAGTACAGCGATCTAGGACACGGCATCGGGTTGCCAAAGAACGCGTTGAACGTGCGGTTTGGACAATTTGAACTGGACTTGCCGTTTACCCAGGCTAGGAGCATCTACTTATCCCCCTATGATATTTATGGTCAAGCCAGCGTGGCTGGTTCTTTGGGAACGACCAATAACCCGACGATTTTTGGCGAGCCGCAACGCGGAATCGAATTTGGCGGAACGCCGAATAACGGAAACTTCGCCTGGTCTGTAGCGGTCGTGAACGGGAGCAGCGCTGGAGACGTGCAGCGGAGCTCGAAAGACGTCTACGTTCGAGTGTCGCAGAAGTTCAACCTGGAGCGCGATTCGGAAAGCCGCAATGCCATCCAAGCAGCAGGCCCAACCGGTCCTCGAGACCACACCTCCCTTCGTGCCGGCTTCTTTTACTACTACGGAAAGAATCAGCAAAACCAGGATGGGACACTCTTCCCCGGACTTGCCACGATTCAAGAACCCTTCTATCGCGTCGGAGGCGATCTCCGTTTCAAATACCGGAAGCTCGAACTATACGGACTCGGGATGTATGGCCACGACGACAACCACTTGGTAAGCGAGGGCGATCCACCGAGCATCGCCGGGGCACCCGCAGTGACCTTCAGCGGTGGATTTGCCGGTGCCAATTACTGGTTCTATCCATGGCTGATTGGCACATTTCACTATGATGCCGTGAATTCCCATACCGATTTCATCAACGGCAACCCGTTGTCGCAACATCAGACGCGGAACCGCTTCAGCCCAGGCTTCCAGGTGCTTTTGCGAGCCAACATCAAAGTCGTCGGGGAATATCAGTACACCTTCGGGCAGCCATACGTTGACCCGATCACTGGGAACACTCTCTTTTTCCGGCCGAATGCTTTCCAGGCGGGTATCGACTACGTCTTCTAAACAGATTTGGATCGAAAATTCAATCGCACGCCTATCAAACAGGAGAGGAATGTCATGAGTCTATCGAGAATCGCAGCAAAGGCAGTCGTCGCCGTAGGTATCGCGTTGACCTTGGTTGGCGCAGCCCGGGCCAATGAAATCAAAGGTAAGGTCAGCGTGCAAGGGATCAAGTCCGCGGAAAACATTGCCGTATACGTGGACGTGATTCCGGACAAGAAGTTTGATGCACCGAGCGAACACGTGGTAATCGACCAGAGGAAAATGGCGTTCATTCCACATGTCGTAGCCGTGCAGCAAGGAACCACGGTGGATTTTTTGAACAGCGACGCTGTCGGTCATAACGTCTATTGGCCATCGATCAGCGGAAACAAAAAGCTCTCTCACAATCTCGGTACCTGGCCAAAGGGCGATAAGAAACCGTTTCAATTTAACGACCTCGGCACAGCCTCCCTGCTCTGCAATGTGCATCCCGAAATGTCCGGCTATGTCGTCGTCGTTCCTACGCCCTATTTTGCAGTGACGGACAAGGACGGCAATTTCGAAATCAAGAATGTTCCGGCGGGAAAGTACACGTTGAAGACTTGGAGCGAGGATGGCAAGCCGACTACGCAAGCTGTGGAGGTCAGCGCTGCTAGTACAACTGTGGAATTGACGGTCAAGAAGTGAACGAGAAGGGGGCCCCGGGCAATCCTCGTGACCAGCCGAACAAAACTCGTTGACTTGGAGTGGCTCGAGTCGAACTTCCCCTGCATGCAAGCCTGCCCCGTTCATACGCAGGCTGGACGCTACGTCTCCCTCATCGCGCAGGGGAGGTACGAGGAAGCATACCGCTATGCCCGGGTCCCTAACCCTTTCGCCTCCATTTGTGGCCGCGTGTGCGGCCACCCTTGCGAACCCGCCTGCCGTCGCGGGCAATTTGACATGCCGATATCGATCCGGGCATTAAAGCGTTTTGTCACGGAGCGCCACGGGCCGGAATCGCGCAATCCTATCGATGTCTTTCCAGATAGGTCGCGCGCCTTTCGCCAGGAAAAAATTGCCATCATCGGTTCCGGCCCCGCGGGGATGTCCGCTGCACACGACCTAGCACTACTCGGCTATCCCGTGACCGTTTTCGAAGCCGCACCCGTGCCTGGCGGAATGATGCACCTCGGCATTCCAGAGTATCGCCTGCCGCGCGATGTATTACAGGCGCAGATTCGTGAAATTCTCGACCTCGGCCCGGAACTCCGTCTCAATATGCGGCTTGGAAGTGATTTTTCACTCGAGGAACTCCGCCGCCAGGGCTACAAAGCTGTGTTGCTCGCGTTTGGCCTACACCGCAGCCGTGACCTAAATCTTCCTGGGCACGAGCTGGACGGGGTCGTGAAAGGCATCGATTTTCTTCTCAACGTAAATCTCGGTTACCGGTTCTCCATTGGAAAGCGGGTTGTCGTGATTGGCGGCGGGAACGTGGCCATCGACGTCGCCCGTACCGCCATGAGGGAGCAGCACCAAAAGCTTGTGACTGACATCGCTGGTGTAGTTCTCCCCGACCGGCTGAATTCCAGCGAGGCGGACGTCGCGATGAAAGAGTTCATGGACGTTTCCCGCCAGGCCCTGCGGATGGGCGCCCGCGAAGTGCATCTCGTTTGCCTGGAGTCGCGCGAAGAGATGCCTGCCTCGGAAGAAGAGATTGAAGAAGGATTGCTCGAAGGAATCAGGATGCGTCCTTCGCTCGGTCCAAAACGATTTGTTGGGCAGAACGGCAAATTATGCGGACTGGAAGTGATGCAGTGCACTTCCGTGTTCGACGCCCAGCACCGATTCAACCCCAGCTTCGCGGCCGGCTCGGAAACGGTTATTCCCTGCGACACCGTGATTCTGGCCATCGGACAAGCTTCTGATCTCACGTTTCTAAAACCGTCAGACGGCATCGAAATCACCCGGCAGGGAACACCCAAGATTGACCCGGCAACACTCATGACGACCGCGCCCGGAATTTTCGCTGCAGGGGATATCGCCTTTGGTCCTCGCCTGATCATCAACGCCGTTGCGGACGGCAAAAAAGCCGCTGAAGAAATCGACAAATTTATTCGAGGATCGGAATGGAAGCCCAAGCCCCAATATGTGCAGATCACCGTTCTCGATCATCACAAAATGGCCGAACAGTATGACGAATATTCCCGTTTGGCTGTGCCGGTCATCCCACTGGAACGCCGCACCGGCATCGCCGAGGTCGAATCGGGTTTTACCGAGGAGCAAGCCAGGCGCGAAGCGTCGCGCTGTCTTCAGTGCTGGATCAACACCATCTTCGAAGGGACCGAGGCGACCGGCAGTGAGTGCATCCTCTGCGGCGGCTGCGTTGATGTCTGTCCAGAGAACTGCTTGCAGCTGGTGCCACTCAGCCAATTTGAATTCTCTGGCGAGACGGCCCAACAGTTATCCGCTACACCGGAATCGCGGGCGAACGAACTTCTCCACCTTTCGCCCGAAGAACTTTCCATCGGAAAGGGCTCGGTGATGGTGAAAAACGAAACCATTTGCATCCGTTGTGGTCTCTGCGCGGAGCGTTGTCCGGTTCACACCATCAGCATGGAAGCTTTCGAAGTCTTCGACCACGATCCGAGTCTAGTCCAAATTGAGGAATTGGTTCTCCACACATGAGTGACGCCAAAAATTTGTCGATCCCCGGCGCATCCGGCTCTGTCCAAGCGGGGAATGAAATTACCCGGCGCGACTTCTTAAATGAAATCACGCTCGGTGCACTTGGGATCGCGGGCCTCGGCTCTGTTGCTGTCACCTATCAATTCTTCTCTCCCAATGTCCTGTTTGAACCTTCGACGACATTCCGTGCCGGCAGTCCGGATCTTTACCCTGTTAATTCCGTCACTTTTCTGCAGGACCAGCAGGTTTACATCGTGCGCATGCCAGAAGGCTTTTATGCGGTCTCAGCCGTTTGTACGCACCTCGGCTGCATCACCGCATGGCACCCCGAACATGCGTTGATCGAATGCCCCTGCCACGGCAGCAAGTTCAAGGATGACGGCACCAAGGTCGCCGGTCCCGCTCCCCGGCCGCTTCCTCATTTCGCCGTCTCTCTCACGCCGGACGGGGAACTGCTCGTGGACAAACTGCAAAACATCAAGTCCACGCAAGTACTGAAAGCCTAAGGGAGACGATGGCTACGACTCTTCATTCCGCGCTGCAAAATCTTCGCGAGACGAAAGTCTGGAAGTCCATCTTTCGCCGCGGCCCTGCGAACACAAACCGCACGCGCAGTCTCGCGGTCTTCGGCAATCTCTTCCTCCACTGGCTGCCCGTCAAGGTTCGAGAGAAATCCCTCCGCGTGCGAGCTTCGTACTATCTGGGATCGATCTCCTTCATCCTGTTCATCGTTCTCTTCGTCACCGGCATATTGCTAATGTTCTACTATCACCCTGCCGCCCCGCATGCCTACCGCGACATGAAGGATCTTCAATTTGTCGTTTCGAACGGTGTCCTGCTTCGCAATCTTCACCGACTGGCCGCGCATTTGATGGTCCTCGCCGTCTTCTGGCACATGTTCCACGTGTTCTATCGCAGGGGCTACAAACCGCCACACGAGTTCAACTGGGTGGTCGGAGTGGTGCTTCTTCTGCTCACTCTGTTCCTCAGCTACACCGGGTACCTTTTGCCCTGGGACCAGCTCGCCTTTTGGGCCGTCACCGTCGGCACTAACATTATTTCCGCGATGCCCTTCGTTGGCGCCAAAATTCGGTTCCTCGTGCTCGGTGGAAACATCGTAGGAGAAAACGCTTTGTTGCGCTTCTATGTCCTTCACGTCGTGATTCTTCCGCTTATCGCATTCCTACTTATCGGAGTTCACTTCTGGCGTGTGCAGAAGGATGGCGGCTTGACCGTGAAGCCGAAGGACGGCGATGGAAAAGAATAAAATCGAGACTGGCTTTAGCTCTGACGCGAAAAAAGAGCCGCGGCGCATTGTCTTCGTCACGAAAAAGACCTCCGCCAAAGTTGTGGGTGATCCGGGTCCGCAATTGATGACGTACCCTCATCTCTTGATCCGCGAGGCGATCGCATTTCAAGTGCTGGTTATTGCGATGGTCCTGGTGGCCCTCTTCTGGGACGCGCCTCTCGAGCAATTGGCCAATCCTCTGCTCACGCCCAACCCTGCCAAAGCGCCCTGGTATTTTCTCGGTCTACAGGAACTGCTTCACTTCTTCCCGCCATTTGTCGCCGGAATACTGATTCCGACGCTCGTGGTGATTGCACTTGTCGTCATTCCCTACTTCAACGTGAATATCGAAGCAGTTGCGATTTGGGCCCGCAGGCCGTCGCAAAGTCTGATAGCTGTCCTGATCATCGCGATCGTCCTACTTGCATTTCTTGCGGGATTTCATGCATGGACGATCTTTACTCCGACGGCGTTCGTCGTAGCTTTGTTGCTTTTTTCTTTCACTGGCAGACAAGAGCAAGCTGGCTGGGTTAAGGCGCTTGCGTCTAAGCCGATCTCGTGGTGGGTCATGACTTGGTTCATCGCTGTAGCAATTTGTTTGACCGTTGTAGGAACGTTTTTTCGGGGTCCGGGATGGTCCTGGGTTTGGCCATGGAGGACTCATGCCGGCTGAAGACATGGGCAGGCTGACCAAAAGGACGCGCCTACTCTTCGCCATTTCCAGTGTGGTGTTTCTGCTCGTTTTGGCGATCTCTCCCTTGAAAGATTTTGGGCGCGAGTGGAAGCACTACAAGCGCTCTTATTTCCGATTTGCGCAAGGCCGTCTCGACACGAAAAGGTTGATAGCGGATTTTCACCCAGATATTGATCAAATCTGGCTTCCCGGAATGAATGTCGTTGACCGATGCACGACTTGCCATCAGGGAATTACCCAGGCAACTCTGGCGGATAAATCCGTGCCCCAGCCTTTCCGCGCTCACCCACCCATTCCGCACAACGTTCGCGATTGGGGCTGCACCGCCTGCCACCGCGGCCAGGGGCCCGCCACGGAAGTTGCGGAGGCTCACGAATCCACTCTGGCATGGGAACAGCCAATATTGCCCACGCGTTTCCTTCAAGCGTCCTGTGGCACCTGCCATTACGCCGACATGGCGCAAACTCCTCAGCTGACACGGGGTCGCGAACTTCTTGCCAAATTGAATTGTCAGGGTTGCCATCGACTACGGGGAATTGACCGTCCTCTCATGCTTGGTCCTGATCTCACAAACGCTGGCGCGAAAGTCAGCCGCGAGTGGATTTACAAGTGGTTGAAAGAGCCGCGCACGATTGCAGACAAAGACGGCAATGTGACCGTGAATGGTTATGTAACGGAAGAAGAGCCGCGCATGCCGAAGTTCCACTTGACCGAAGCCGAGCTCCGAGCGCTTTCCGCTTACCTCAGTGTTCAGAAAGCAAAAACCGCAGCTCCGTATAAGATCGACGCCCGCGTCACTGCGGCCTGGAGCAAGAATCCGGAGTTGGCATCCCAGGGCGAATTGCGTTTCCGGCAGATGTTCTGCTCGACATGCCACTCGCTGGCAGTCACGCGCGCCGGTGAGACGAAGCTCATCGGAGGCGATATCGGCCCGGAGCTGACCAAGGTCGGCAGCAAAGTCAACCGCGATTGGCTTGTCGCCTGGCTTCGCGACCCGCAAGGGTATCTGCCGCACAGCCGGATGCCGCGCTACGGCTGGTCGGACGAAGATCTCTATAAGGTTACGCAGTACATCACCTCCAAGCTCACCGACTCCGACCTGCTTACTGGTGTACCCCAGCTTGGGCCACCAGCCGAGAAGGAGATTCAGCTTGGACATCAAATCTTTTTGGAAAAGGGCTGCGGTAGCTGCCACGCGATTGAGGGACTGAATCCGCAAAAAGATTTTGGGCCGGACCTAAGTGCGCTCGGGGGGAAGAATGCTTCCGAATTGGAATTCGGCGCCGCGAAGATTCCGCACAATCTGGTCTCTTATATCCAGGCTAAGCTGCAGGATCCTACTTCCGTGAATCTCGCGGCTCGCATGCCACAGTACAACTGGAATCAATCCGATCTGGATGCTGTAACAATTGCGCTCCTCAGTATGAAGGGTGCGCCCGCCACCAGCGCACTTCAAAATCTGGTTGTGCCGCGCAAGGAAGTCGTTTTCCAACCGACAGGTTCGTTCGGCGAACTCTACGAGCGCTATAAGTGCTATGGCTGCCACAAGTTCAACGGCTACGGCGGCGATCTTGCTCCTGATCTAAGCTATGAAGGTAGCCGCGCCCAGCGACAGTGGCTCGTGGATTTCTTGAAGAATCCGCAGACGCTGCGGCCGACTCTCGTCTTGCGCATGCCGCAATTCAATATGAGTGATAAGGACGCGGCGACACTCGCCGACTACATGTCCATAGTTTTGCAGCACGCGGCTGCAAATCCAGCGGATTTGGACGCCAAGCAGTTCACCCCGGTAATGGCGACCCTCGGCAAACAACTCTATGAAGTGAAGTATCAATGCCAGGCATGCCACACCATCGGCGGCACCGGGGGATACGTCGGACCCAACCTGAGCAACGCCGGCGGCTGGCTGACTCCCGCTTGGATTGAAGCTTGGCTCAGAAATCCCCAGTCGCTTATTCCGAACACCATCGAGCCGCGGCGAAACTTCACGGATGATGAAGTGACGGCGTTGACGGCTTATCTGATGACCTTGCGGCAAAGCATCAAACCGCAAAAAAGCGCGAATGTCACCGCAGCGCATTCAGCAGCTCAAGAGGCTGGCCGATGAGATTCCGTGACTGTATTATCGCCCTCCTGGTGATGATGCTCGCCGGCGTGCCGGGGTGCCGCAAGAATGCCGAAACCACCAAGGCCGATCCGCTTCTCGCGGCTTACGATACAGAGGCCGATTGGACTGATGCACAGCGCATCATTCCATTGAGTTATCAGCAATCCCAGGGGAAACATATTTTCTATCAGCACTGTGTGTGGTGCCACGCGGATGCAACACCGGCGGGACCCTCCAACCGATCAAACCTGACCCCTGTTCCTCCGCTGCTGAATGACGGTGCAACTCTAAACGTGGAGAGCGACGAATTTGTGCAGAACATCGTTACTCTCGGCGGTAGCGCCATGGGCAAATCCGCGATGATGCCGCCTTATGGTCGCTTGCTTTCGGCGGAGGAAATCCGTTCCATGATTGCCTTCGCGCGCGCTATTGCGCAACCGCCCTATCAGCCTCCCGGACGACCTGGGTCGCAATACTCTGCCAAATAGTGAGGTACACTCGTAGAATTCATGAAACTCGTGCCACTTTGCCGCTTCTGTAGCTGCAAGCTCTTCCTCGCCATCGGATTAGCCGTGACCTTTTCCGCATCGCCGGCATTCTCTCAAGTGAGCCCGTCCGAAATTCTCAACCCAGATCTCAAAGCACTCGAAGAGTCCTATTTCCAGCAGTTAAAGTCGATTAATCAATCTATCGCTAAAACGAAGTTCCCCTTTCCGCTCTATCTGAGTCGTTACGTTGGACTCGATCCCGCTCACCAAGCAGAGGCCGATTCACGCGGATTGGAGTTCGTTCGTTTTCAAGATCGCGCAATTCTGAAAGTCACTGGCAATTACAACGCGGCTTATGACACCACTCGGCTGAATCGGAACGAGCGTGCCGCTGCCACATTTCGCACCGTGGTTCTTCCGATCTTGGAGCAAGTCACCGCCGTTCTGCCTAAGGATTTGGCGTGCGATGGCATCGGGTTTGAGATATCCCATCACACGCACACCAGCGATCGCGCGTACGACTATGAGGGGAAAGAAATCCTCGTCGTGGTTCTTGATCGCGAGGATGCTTGGGCGCTCTCTGGCGCCGCCACGGATCCTGAACGCCAGGAAATTGTGAACCGTTCGAAGGTTTATGTTAGCGGAGCAGAGTTCGGACTGTCGCTAGTGGAGCGCGACCCTCTCAACGTTCAGGCGCTGCCCCGATCCGTACCCGCAAAGCCGGATGCCACATCCACGGCGCGTTCCTCAACACAAGCAGTCCGATCTCCCTTATTAAAATCAAACCTTCCGCCGCCCTCCGCAACTCCGAGTGTGCCCGCATCAGAAAATGCCGTCCCTCCGAGCGTCAGTCCAGCCTCGCCCGCGTCCAAGCCTGTGGATCCCCAACCGGCAAGCCCTCCGCCAACTCAAGCTGATGCGGACCGTATAGATGAAAGGTATCACGCTCAATTGGCCGCGTTCGCTAACCAGGGCGCAGCGAAGTTTCATTTTGTCGATTACGCCCCGCCCACTTTCGTGGTATTCCACGATCAGATGGCTCTCCAGCTGACCCTACGGAATTCAATTCAGTTCGGGCCGGTGAAAGGCTCCATTTACAAGCGCGCCGCGCAGAGCTTCGACCTTTTCTTGGCGCCTTTGCTCAAGGATCTGTCGGACAGGATTTCACCGGACCTGGAATTCCAGCTCTACGACTTTTCCGTCCTCAACAAGCTATCTCCCGGCCCGAAAGGTACCTCCGAGGCCATTGAATTCATTTGTCCCCGAACTGCTCTCAAACAATTTGTCAATGCCGAGATCACGAACCAACAACTTCTGGACCAGAGCGTCATCCTCGTCAACGGTGTGCGCATCGCTTTGAACCTCCAACTTGTGGAATAGCGGTGTTTGATTTAGATGTCCTGATGCGAATTAACCTTCCCATGGAATAGCATGATTGGTACGCCAGCCGGTCCACGGAGTTATGGGGGCCGAGTTCGAGTGCGGCGTAATGCCCACGACCCAGCATGGACGAATCTTCGATTCGCCGCATTCTTGTCGAAACTAGCGGCTATTAAGTGACAAAACCACCCTGTGACCTAACTCACATATTCAAGTGACCGAAATCACTGCATGTCGTTCTACCTTTGCTGCACATTCCGTCGCATAAGCTACACATTGAAATCCATGGAAACAAACGTACGGCTTACCCTGCACAATGTCCTTCTTTTGACGGATTTTTCGGAGCCATCCGAAGTCGCTGTTCCCTTCGCGATGTCTATTGCCCGCGAGTATGAGTCAAAGCTGTATGCGTTGCATGTGCTGACCCCTGTCCCGTTGGCATACGCAAGCCCGGACTCACTCGCAGCCGCGATGGAAGGATTGGAGGAACGCGCGCAAGCCGGAATGCAACGCGTTGACGCACAGCTCGTAGGAGTCCCTCACGAGACGGTGATTGTCCGGGGCGAATCGGTTTGGGCGTCAGTCGAGCAGGCGTTAAGTGAGCGTGCGATTGACCTGGTGATCTTGGGTACGCATGGACGCACGGGCGCTATAAAGCTTTTGCTAGGTTCTGTTGCGGAAGAGATCTTTAGAAGAGCTAGTGCTCCAGTACTCACGATTGGTCCTTCTGTGAGAAAAGGGGTTCCTAGCGGCGGCAGGTTTCGCCGCGTACTTTTTGCAACCGATTTCACGAGGGAAGCTCAATCAGCAGCTCCATATGCGATTTCCATGGCGCAGCAGAATCAAGCAAGACTCCTCATTCTGCATGTCATGCGTGATCCCCATTTCAATAGGAGAAGCAAAACTCCGGAGGATACGGTGGCCAATGCGATGCATCAGCTTTACGAACTGTTTCCGCCACAGGCGGAGCTGTGGTGCCGTCCCGAAGCTACGGTGCGGTTCGGAAATCCCGCGGAGCGAATTCTCGGAGCCGCCATAGAGATTAGAGCAGATCTGATTGTGTTAGGTGTCCGCGACGCCGCCGGGCACCTCAACGCAGCCACGCATCTCGAGCGCACGATAGCCCACAAGGTGGTGGCACATGCCACCTGCCCGGTTTTGACCATCCGAGGCTGAAAATGGTAATTAGGCGGGTCCTTCCCTGAAAAGCACTCGTTGAACAAGTTCTGCTTTCTTGTAGTTCCGTCACACAGCCTTATGATCTACGTCACAGCCTCTCATTCCAATTGGCCCTATCTTTCATAAATCGTGCGTTTTGAGCTGCGTACTACAAGGAGACCTGGGTGACGACCATCCCCCATGCCTACGGTTTCCAGCTGATAGCTTCCAAAACTCCCCTGCGGGTCTGCGAATTTTCCATTCCGGACCCAGGGGCTGATGAGGTGGTAGTCGAGGTCGCTGGCTGCGGCGTCTGCCACACAGATGTCGACTTCGCTTTCAATGGAGTCGCCACGCGCCATCCACTCCCTCTCATTTTGGGCCACGAGATCTCCGGCCGCGTTGTCAATGCGGGTACAAACGCCGGCTCGTGGCGGGGACGCTCTGTAATTGTTCCTGCCGTAGTTCCGTGTGGCCGCTGTCCGGCATGTCGAACAGGACGATCGACGATCTGTCGGCAACAGTTCATGCCGGGCAACGACGGCGACGGCGGATTCGCCACCCATGTTCTGGTGCCCGCTCGCGATCTTTGTGTGGTTCCGGAAACTCTGCCGCAGGGTCTGACGCTGGACATGCTTTGCGTCGTGGCGGACGCGGTAACCACTCCCTATGAAGCCATCCGCAGGTCAGACTTGGGACCGGACGATGTCGCAGTGATCGTGGGTGCCGGCGGCGTAGGAGGATTCGGAGTGCAGATTGCCGCCGCAATGGGTGCAGCGGTAGTAGCGATCGATGTTGATCGGGAACGTCTCGACCTGGCCTCCCAAAATGGAGCGGGACTCGTTCTTGATTCCAACTCGATGGACTTGACAAGCATGAAGTCCGCCGTCCGGGCTTTCGCCAAGGAATCTAATCGCAGGGGCATCGGTCTGAAAATCTTTGAGATGAGCGGGACACCCGCCGGACAAATCAGCGCCTTCGGCTTGCTGGATTATGGTGCCTATCTGGCTGTGGTCGGTTTCACGCCCAAGGCTATCGAGATCCGCTTTTCCAACTTGATGGCGTTCGATGCTACCGCGCGTGGCAACTGGGGTTGCCCGCCGGACCAGTATCCCACGGCGTTGCGACTGGTTCTTGAAGGCAAGATTTCACTCGCTCCGTACGTTGAATTCCATGCCCTGGAAGAAGCCCCGGCGGTCCTTGAGGCGGTAGCAAGTCATTCCATTCGGCGCCGTGTAATTCTCCAGCCCAAGCGTGGGCAAAGAAGTCATTCATCGGAGGCAGCAAGGTGAAGAACCACAACCTCGTCGAAAGCTTCTCTCCGCGCGAAATTCTCGTTGAACGAAAGCCCGCGCATGACCGTTCCGGTAAACCCGTGGAGGGACTCCACAATCTCTGGATCACTCTCAACAATCCCTCCGAGCTCAACAGTTACACGACCTCCATGGCCAAGGAACTAATTCTGGCGCTGCGAGAAGCTAGCAACGATCGCGCTGCGGTCGCCGTGGTTCTCACCGGGGCTGGGTCGCGCTCTTTCTGTAGCGGCGGCAATACTCGCGAGTATGCGGAGTACTACGCCGGAGCACCTGCGGAATACCGCCAGTACATGCGTCTTTTCAACGACATGGTTTCGACGATCTTGCAGTGCGACAAGCCCGTGATCTGCCGCGTGAACGGCATGCGCGTTGGCGGCGGGCAGGAAATCGGCATGGCCTGCGATTTCTCCATCGCCAGCGATCTCGCTGTTTTCAGTCAGGCGGGACCCAAGCACGGCTCCGCTCCGGACGGTGGAAGCACCGATTTTCTTCCCCTTTACGTTGGGGTCGAGCATGCCATGTACAGCGGAACTCTTTGTGACACCTGGAGTGCTCACCGCTTCTGCTGGCTGGGCGGACTTACCCGAATTGTTCCGGCTTTGAAGCTTGACAGCAAGTGGCTGGCCAATCCTCTGGTTGTGACGGACCGCGTTTTGGATGAATACGGGCGAGTGGTGCTTGGCGAGTGGAGGTCAGGCGAAGCTCGCGACGAAGGGAAATCCCTCCTCGCCAAAGGCACCGTCGACCTTTCGCTGCTTGACGAAGCAGTCGAAGAGATGTGCGCGAGGCTGCTCTACACCATGCCGGATTGCCTAATTAAGACCATCGAAAGCCTACGCAAGCACAAACTCCGTCACTGGGACAACAATCACGAGAGCAACCGCGCCTGGCTTTCTCTCAACATGATGACCGAGGCAAACGCGGGCTTCCGGGCATTTCACTACGGCACCAAAGAGCAGCGCGAAGTCGATTTCATTCGTCTCCGCCAGCGCCTTGCTCAGGGTGCCCACTGGGGAGAGGAACTGGTCCAAGAGATCGCGCCGTGGGTGGGAGAGCCCTCAAAGGTCGGAAAATGAGCTGCAGACTGCCTGACACATTGTTCTTCCGGGATCGTGAATCAGGGGATGCTTCGCATGAATCCTGAGGCCGCACCGAAATAGGAAGGCGACGACGATGAATGTTCAGACATTTGAAAATTGGCGAAACAAGCCCCTCGACGAGATTTTCTATGAAGGTCGGGAATTACTTGAAGACATGTCTTTCCCGACTGTGCGCCACTGGCGTGAATCTGGAGGAAAAGTTGTCGGCCATTTTCAAGTCTACTTTCCCGAAGAGATTGTCCACGCAGCGGGGATGTTGCCGTTCAAGGTCCGTGGGGCTCAAATCGAAGCGGTCCAAGCTGATTCGCGCTTCGGTTCCTATCTCTGCTCCATTCTCAAGACTTCCCTTGAGCTCGCCCTCAGCAAAAGGGTCGAGATGGAAATGTTTGTGACTCATCCGATCTGCGACGCTGCCCGGAATCTCGGCGCGGTCTGGGGGCGTAATTTCCCGTATCCGTGCGAGATTCTTTATCTTCCGCAGAACGCGAATTCTCCAGCCGCGGTCACCTATCTGCGCAGCGAGTATGCGCGTCTCCAGCGTGGAGTCGAGGCCATCGCAGGACGGCCAATCCAGGCCGACGAACTGCGCCGTTCAATTGACGTTTACAATCGCAATCGCGCTCTACTTCGCGCTCTGTATGCCATCAAACGTGAGACGCCTTGGCTGCTCTCCGCCGATGAAGCCTACATCCTTGTCGCCATCGGTGGGATGATGCCCCGCGAAGAACACAACTGCTTGCTAGAAGCGGCGCTGCCTCTCATCGCCGTGCGGCCGAATAAGAAACAGGACAAAATCCGCATCGTTTTCGAAGGCGGTTTTTGCGAACAGCCGCCACTAGACCTGATCCGAGCGATCGCTCGCTCCTGCTACGTTGTCGATGACGATCTGCTCATCGGCTTGCGTTGGATCCTGGAAGATGTGCTGCTGGAGGGTGACCCGCTATTCAATCTCGCTTCCGCCTACCTCGAAAAAAGTTCTTATAGCCCTGTTCAACATGACCTTCGCAAACCTAAAGAGAAGATGCTGATCGAACGCATGAGGAACTCGCGGGCGAGCGCCGCCATACTCACGGCCGCCAAAATGTGCGAGCCCGGCCTCGAAGAGCAGGTGGCCTATCTTCATGCGCTGGATGCGGAAGGCATCCCTTATTTCATCAGCGAGTTCGAGGAAAAAATGACCACCTTCGATCATATGGAAATTCAGCTCGAGACTTTTGTGGAAAACATTCTCTTCAGCTAAGGAAGGTTTCTGCCATGCACGACACACAACCGGCGGACAGCATTGTTGGCAGGGGAAACCGCGAGGGCGCTGATCTCTTTCGCCAATGGTTTTCCGAACTGAACCGTACCGCGGAGCAAGGCGGCTCGGCCGCCTATGTTTTCGTGATGGGCAGCATGTGCGAGATCTTGCACACCTTCAATCTGCCGGTCGTTTTTCCAGAAATCAATTCACTTCAGATGGCCGTCCGCCACGTCGCCCATGAGTCTCTCAACCAAGCAGAAGACTACGGCTACTCTCCAGATATCTGCGGCTACGTGAAGGCCGATGTTGCCGTGCAGCTCAGTGGTGGGAAGCACCCCATGGGCCGCATCCCCAAGCCTTCCCTCGCCGTGCTGACTAACGCCTGCAACACCTATATCAAATGGGCGGAATTTTGGGATCGCATGTATCACATTCCGGTCTTTACGCTCGACATCCCCGGCACTCGTGCCGCAGGAACTCAGACATGGCCGGGAAATCCCGACTTCGAGAACGACCGGCGGTATGTCCAAGCCCAGATCAGCGAACTCATAGCCCTCTGTGAGCGAGTGACCGGTATCCGATTTGATATCGACCGTCTCCGCGAGGTGATGGGCCACGCCAACGAAATGTCCCGGGGATGGAAGAAAGTTTTAGAGTTCAATAAAAGCTGCCCTTCTCTCTTTAACGCGCTGACTGACGGCACCATCTACTTGGGAGTTGCAAACGGTTTCCGCGGCTCACGGGAAGGTGGACATTACTTCTCAAACCTAGTCGAAGAGATGGCATACAAGGCCGCCCGCGGCATCGGCACGCTCACGGAGGAAAAATACCGTCTCACATTCATCGGCGTTCCGTGCTATCCCATCTTCCGTAGATTTAACGAACTCTTCACGGAGTGGGGCGGCAATTTCGTCCACTCCACTTACCTGTGGTTCGCTTCCGGCGGCGCCAATTTAGGCTTCGAGTACGACCTCTCGCGGCCTCTCGACAGTCTGGCTGAAGGTGTTCTCATCAGCGTCCGCGACGCCATGGACAGCATGTTCTATCAGGATCGTGCCATCATCGAAATGGTTGACTCCTATCATCTCGACGGCGTGGTCTACCATCCCGTCAAGAGTTGCCGTACGACTTCCACCGGTATGGCGGACAACCGACGCGCGGTCATGGCCGCACGCGACATCCCCAGCCTTTTCATCGAATCCGACATGATGGATCGCCGCGTCGTTGGGGAAGCCCAGATGAAGAACCGTATTGACGCCTTCTTTGAAGGTCTGGCGTCCCGCAAGTAACAGGAGGCTGCCGCGCGCTGACGCGGCGGTTCTCTCGGCCCGGAGGGAAAAAATCATGGCTTATACCGCTGGAGTTGATGTCGGATCCACGCAGACAAAAGCCATCGTGATCGACGAAGCGAAACGCATCGTCGGCCGTGCACTGATTGATACTGGTGCCAATGTGGTCATCGCCGCCGAACAGGCATTCTCTGCGGCGCTCAAGAGCGCCAATGTCCCGGAAGAGGAAGTGGAGTACGTTGTTGGCACAGGGTATGGCCGCTATCGCGTGACGTTCGGAAACACGCAGGTTACCGAAATCAGTTGTCACGGCCGGGGGGCAGTTCTTATGTTTCCTGGTACGCGCACGGTCCTCGATATGGGAGGCCAAGACACGAAAGCGATCCGTGTCCGGCCATCTGGCGAAATCGTGGACTTTTGCATGAACGACAAATGCGCCGCCGGGACTGGAAGGTTCTTGGGAGCGGCCTCCAGTGCGCTCAATATTCCTCTGGATCAGCTTGGGCCCACGGCACTCCGCTCTGACCGTCCAGTCAAGATCAGCACAACTTGCACGGTATTTGCCGAATCGGAAGTCCTTTCCTGGCTTGGAAAAGGAAAAAAGATTGAAGACATCCTGCAGGGTGTTCATCAATCGATTGCCGGACGCTCCATCGGGCTTCTGCGGCGTGTTGGCGTCGAGGAGGAGATCACCTTCACCGGCGGAGTCGCGCGTAATATAGGAATGATCGAGGCTCTTCAGAAGGGTCTTAACGCTAAGCTGAATGTGAGCGACGATTCCCACTTCATGGGTGCGCTCGGCGCTGCCTTGTTCGCCATGGACCACGTCTTGGCCGGGCGGGTGCCCGCCTCGCCAGGGAGGCCGTCATGATTTGTACTGCCGGAATCGATGTTGGTTCGACTTATGCCAAAGCAGTGATCCTGAATGAGCAAGGTGTGATCGTCGGCCACGCTTTGAACCAGACAGGATTTAAGCTCGCAGAAGTGGCCAACCAGGTCTATCAAAGCGCCCTAAAAAATGCCGGACTTGCGGCATCCGACATTTCCTACGTCGTGGCCACGGGCTTCGGGCGTCATATGGTGCCGTTCAGCGATGCTCAAGTGACCGATCTTACAGCCAGCGCGCGGGGCGCAACTTTCTTTTTCCCTGGAACGCGTACGATTCTCGACGTCGGGGGACAAACGATGAAAGCCACCCGGATCGATGAGTCGGCCCGGGTCAAGTCCTTCCGTCTCAATGACAAGTGCGCCGCTGGAACGGGCGCTTTCCTTGAAAAAACTGCGAGATACATGGGCTACGGCACGGAAGAGATTGGCCCGCTCGTGGCAACGTCCAAGCAGCAAGTTGCAATTTCCGGGGTCTGCGCCGTCTTCGCAGAATCCGAAGTGATCAACCAATTGTCCCTGGGGAGTGCGCCGGCGGACATCATGCACGGCGCGGTTGCTTCCCTCGTGGACCGCTCCGTCCAGTTAATGAAGCGTGTCCAAATGGTTCCGGAGTTCACTTTGATCGGTGGCATCCTCCGCTTCGAGACTATGGCACGCGTCGTGCGCGAGCATCTCCATGCCGAAGTCAATGTTCCGCCGGAGAACCTCGTTCAGTTCGTCGGCGCCTTGGGTGCGGCGATTCTGGCGCAGCGCCGCCTGCAAAAACTGAATCAGCCAACGGGCGATGATCTCGTGGACCGCGCCTCTATTGGCCAAGAGGATTTAAAGGAGATCACGTGAAGCGAGGCCTCATTCGGATTGAAGCGACCCTTGGGAGTGCTCTGGATCGAGTTCTTTCCCCTAGTCAGCTTCAGGCCGATCCCGCATTGGTAGCCCAGGGATGGGAGCGTCGCTTTACCGCCGATGCGCAGCGCGCTAAAGAAGCGATGGAGCTTTACGAGCAGTTGGGATACGAAGTTCGCGGCGAACCTGTGCGTCCCGAAGAGTTGGATGAAGATTGTGTGGATTGCCGCACCGTCGTTGCTTTTCACTTTCTCTCAATTTACACCCGAAAAAAATCAGACTGATCTCGGGATTACCCACCCTCTGGTATGGCGTTGGGAGGGCTTTCCCTCTACTTGTTTTTCCAAACGGGTTTGCGCTTCTCCAGGAAAGCGTTCAAGCCTGCTTGCGCGTCTTCTGTCTTCATCAACTCACGGAGATATAGCTGTTCGGCCGCTGAGATTCCTTCACCTACACTTGCGTAGAGGCTCTGCTCCACGGCGCGCTTTGTAAGTCCCAATACTCTTCCACTCAGCGATGTGAGCTTGCGAATGAATTCCTCCGACTTTTCCCTGAATACCTGCGCCGGAAGAACCTTGTTGATGAGACCAATTGCCTTGGCCTCCCCGGCGTCGATGACATCGCCGGTTAGCAGTAATTCCAGTGTCCGATTTCTGCCCACGAGTCGCGGAAAGACAACCGCGGCCACCGGGGGGAAAACTCCCACCTTGATCTCCGGCTGTCCGAACGTTGCGCGGTCCGAAGCAATCACCATGTCGCAAAAAACGCCAGCTCGCATCCTCCACCCAGGGCCATCCCGTCCACCAGAGCCACACTCGGCTGTTCAAAAGAATTCAGACGCCGAAAAAGTCCGCGAAACTTCTCGAGCATCTCTCCCGCCTTATCCGGCGAATGGTCTTTAATCGAGACGCCCGCCGAAAAGGCTTTGCCATGATGATCGAGCACTAGGACCTTCACGTCGCCAACCGACTGGATATGTTCTAATGCATCGTGGATCTCCTCCATCATCGGAATATCTATGATATTCAGGGGTGACTGATTCAGAGTAATCCTTGCCACGTTATTCCGGATTTCACAGGCGATGCTTGAATACTCAGCAGGCATGGAAGAATTCCTTTCGATTTTTGCGCCGAGATGAGTGTGACATAAGACTGCCGGGGAATCGCGAAAATACCTCTCGGGTTTGCAGAATGCGCGGGCACAATTTTGAATGAGTTGCTAGGAACGAGGAGACAGTGCTATGCGCAGGGAGAGCATGAAGAGCACTGCCGCCACCTCTCGTCGCCGTGGCTTGGGGAGCGCGGCAACAGGACTAGTCATGGCTGGCATTGCGAGTCTGGGTGTGGGCGGGACTGAGCGCGTCCAGATTGTCGATGCTGCGGGCGGTAGTGACGTGCGTAGTGGTATCGGCGCATTATTACGTCTAAGCGAAAGAATCACAATTCCCCCACCGAATGGCGTTAGGGCCGATTCGGCCGCCGACTTGGCTTTCGGAAACTGTGCCCGAATAATTTGTGCCAGCCTAGGGGTTCATCCCAGAAGTTGGGTCCAACTTGAGTCCAATAGCGCCCGAATACCCAGTAAAACCGTGATTCAAGAAAAACGCAGAGCCAAGGAAAAGCAACGAGATAGCACATCTTGATTTATCTTCTAAGTAGAGGGTCGCCAGTTCGAGTCTGGCCGGGCGCGCCACAAAATCTCGGACGGTGCGGCAGCCAGAAAATATGCTGAGTGGTCGGTTAGGCGATGCCCCGCTTGCCTGTTTTAGACGGGGCTGTCTCGATCATAAACAGCGACGCAACCAAGACCAAGATTGCACCGGCGCTGGCAATCCACAGCGCCGCCGCAAGTCCGTAACGATTTGCGGCGGCGCCGGCGACTGCGGGAGCCATCGCACCACCAACTATTTCTCCAACCAGTGTCGCCAGCCCGATAGCCGTCGCGGCAAATTTTGCAGGAACGCTCTCCGTCGGCACAAGTACCAAGACCAGAGGCGCGATGCCCTGTCCTCCGTTTACAAGAAACCCCGCAGCAGCCATAAGCCATGGATGCGCGATAAGGAATGGCACCTGGTACGTCAAAGGCGCTGTCGCGGAAATAAGCGCAACCAAGATCAGTGTGGGCTTTCTGCCTGCGCGGTCGGACATCCAAGGAAAAATCCAGCCCCACATGAACGCGCCCAGACCGCCGGCGCCAATGATGAAACCCGCCTGTGTTGCGGACCGCTGCGATACCTCGGTGATGTACAACGGCGCAAAGACATGCATGACGAACAGCCAGGTCATGAAGCCCACGGCGCCCAGGCAACAAAGCAACATATTGCGGTACCTAAGCAGTGACAAATATTCCCTGAAGGAAGGCTTGGAGTGGTGCGAGCCGGCGGCCTCGAGTTCCCCGGGTTCCCTCACAAATCGCCAGATTAAGAGGCCAAGAATCATCCCGGGAATACCTGTGACAAAAAAAGCTGTTCGCCAGCCAAACCGCGCGGCGATTTGCGTGGTCAGCACCGGCGCTAGCGCTAACCCTACTAGCGCGCCGGCGCTAACCACGATACCTATGTTGCGTCCTCGATTTTTCGGTTCGGAAGTCGCCTCGATCATCGAAGTCATCGTCGGGAACGTGGGCCCTTCAGCAATTCCCATCAATGTCCGCACAAAAAGCAACTCGCCGAACGACCGCGCGAGTCCCGAAAGCCAAGAAAGCAGGGAAAAGAGAAATACGGTCGGAATCAAAACCGGACGGCGGCCAACGCGATCCGAGACTGCTCCGAAAATCAAACCCGACGCTGCCCAGGCAAGCGCCAAAGCCGATGCCAACAGCCCGACTTGCTCGTGACTCAGATGAAGGTCAGGCACAATGAAGGGTGCCAGGTACAACACGCTCATGCGGGCGAGAAAAACGCTGCCCCATGTAAAGAAAAAAAGAACTACCAATCCAGTTTGATATCGCTTCGTAATCGGCACGCTTTTTTCCTCTCTGTAAAGCCGATGGCTGCTTCATTCCTTTTGTTAAGCAGATCCTCCGTGCCTTCATCGAAAAGCATTCGCGAAATACCTTACGATTTCTGCTCGGAAATTACTTCCAGGGCGATGTGAAACGCGGAATTCGCCGCGGGCAAGCCGCAGTAGAGTGCGGTCTGTAACAGCACTTCCTGAATCTGTTCGCGCGTCACGCCGACGTTTAAGGCTGCCCGCAGATGCATGCGCAATTCGTCTGGCCGATTCATTGCGACCATCATCGCCAGCGTGAGCATGCTTCGCGTTTCTTTGGGCAGGCCGGGCCTGCTCCAGATCTCTCCCCACGCATAGCGCGTAATAAGGTCCTGAAATGAGTCCGTGAATTCATTCCGATTTTTCAGCGTGGCATCGACATGTGCGTCTCCCAAGACCGCGCGGCGCGTCTTCATCCCTTGCTCATATCGCTGGCGTTCATCCATCAGAATCCTCCTAGGACGTGAAGAAACACGTTTACATCTACACGAAAGCAGTCGAACTCTTTGTTCTGCCAGCGATGCGAATCGCCAAGTCGTGCGTATTATCCCGGTCCATTGGGCCCTCAACAATACACAAAAAATGCGCACCCTGAAGCGGCGTCGCGCGATAATCGGTTCTTTCGCGGTCAACAGCGCGAAGTGCCGCGGATTCGCCGGTCAGCTGTTGAATTCACGTCGAAATCGCAACTAACGTGATATAACTTCGTTTTTCGTGTCGCGAAATTCACCGAATCGGGAGCCAACGTTGCCTACGGTCAGAGAAGTCACGTATCAACTCCTGCGCGACTTGGGGATTAATCTGATCTTCGGGAATCCTGGCTCGACCGAATTGCCCTTCCTTCGCGACATGCCCCCTGATTTCAGGTATGTCCTCGGCTTGCATGAGCGCACTGCAATAGGTATGGGCCTCGGTTATGCGATGGCGAGGGGAAAAGCTGCGTTCGTGAATGTGCATTCTGTTGCCAGCGTGGGCAACGGCCTCTCCGCGCTGATCGATGCATGGTACTGTCATGCTCCGCTTGTAGTAACGACCGGACAGCAGGACCGCCGACATGTCTCGGCTGAACCATTCCTCGTGAGTCGCGCGGTTGAAGTCGTCAAGCCTTATGTAAAATGGGCCTGTGAACCGCTTCGTGCAGAGGATGTGCCCGCAGCTATCGCGCGGGGATACTACCTCGCGGTGCAACCGCCTATGGGACCTGTCTTCATCT
>JBGPLB010000053.1:0-25630 GCA_041486245.1 Candidatus Acidiferrum sp. | reverse complement strand
CATCCCAGCCGAGTTCGTGGACGTAGCCGACCTGGTTGGCATCCATGAAGCAGGGATCGCACATCATGTTGCATCGGTTGGTGAGATCGACGGTGAGAACGGAGCCGCGGCCGTAGCGAACGGTCGACGAGCGGTGGTTGTGGAGGTCTTCGTCGTTGTGCGCGGGAATGTCGCGGCCAGGGAACTGCTTTTCGATCCAGTCGAGGAACTTGGCATCGATGGCCATCATGTCTTCATAGTGGCCGTGGATGGGGCAATCCTTGATCATCCAAATCTGATTGTCGCGCTCGATGATCTGCGCCTTGATTTCGCCGACTTTCTCGTGCATCAGATCGCGCCAGTCTTTCTTGCCGGCGATGATCGCTTCACGCGCCTCTTTGACGCATGCAGGGCAGAGAGAATCGGTCTGCCGCGGGAAGCCAAGCGTGGGCTTGGTCTTTTCCCACGACTTTAGCAGCGGCTTGTCCGACCACTGCGGAGTGACGGAGGGGTTCGGATTGCGCTTGTTGAAATATTGAATGCTGTTAAAAGTGACGGCGGCTGTTTTGCACAGCGCCCAGTCGAACGTTCTCAGGATCTGCGTTCCCACACGGTTCGGCATAAAGCTCTAGCCTCGCTTTCAAAAGATGAAGCCCAACTACTGACCAATTTGGATGAAGACCGAGCCCTTTACAGCCCCCCGGGCTCCCATTACCGTACCACTGCCCATGGATACGGCCAATAAGTCTTTGTACTCGTATAGTTTGAAGGTAAGGGAGGGAGGATGCCAGTGGGAAGCGGCGAACGGTCGAAAAAAGGGGTTGAACGGCTTCTGGGAGCAGTGAACGGTAGTTCGAGACCGGGGGGAAGGGGGGTTACTTCTAGGGCGAATGGGCTACAAGTTTGCAGGTTCTGGGGGTTGTGGTGCCTGGAATGGGAAAAGACGCAGCAGTGGGATTACTCGTTCAGCGTGGGCCGAATGACCGCGACCGCAAAATGGGCGAAGTGTGACGCGCCGTCATCGAGCTGAAGCCAGCGGACAACGCAGTGATCGGCGAGATACTTGGTCACGCGCGATTCGGGGATGCCCAGATGTTCCGCGAGTTGCGGCTTAAGAGAATCCACGCCGCGGCGGCTCGAACCGCCGCGCAAAAGATTTCCAATGGCGATGCGCAAAGTCTGGCAAGCCTCAACGTAGTAGTAGCTAGTGAGATCGGAATCGGTGAGGACGAATACGCCTGGACCGACGGGCGCGTGATCCGCTTCGCTAAGCTTAACCGCGGGACACGTCAGCAAGCGGCGAAGCTGCATTTCAAGAAGAGACAATCTGGAAGAGAGGCCGGGATCTCCAGAGCGGCCGCGAACGCTCGGCCCCCCAGGCTCGCCGATCTGTTCGACGGGGAGCATTGGGATGGCGCGGCTGCCCACGCTTCTGGCAGGCCGGGGTTTGGTTGGTTCATCGAGCTCTGCCGGATGCAAACTTTTTACAGGAGTTGCCGGCTCCGAAGCACGGGCGGAGGAAATTGATGCCGCGGCTTTGGGAGCTTCGCTTTTCCGGCGGTTGCGGCCGCCTCTGCGTCCACGACGGCGGCGCTGCTTATCTGGTGTTTCGGCAGATTCCTCCGTGGATTTCGGGGAGGGGTTCTCAGGTTCGTGGAAAGCAGAAGCCGTGGACGCTGCGGATGATCCGGCATTTTCCGTAAGAGACGGCGACGGCTCGGGCGGGGCAACAGAGGGAGGCGTCAAGGGAACATTGCTGGAAGTTTCAGATGAATCCGCTTGCGCAACTTCAGCACCGAGTCTGCCCGCGGCCTCTTGCGCTTTTGTTTTCCAATCGGCCCTGCGAAAACGCTCTGCGGCGGCGAGATACCATTTGGCGGCTTCCGGATTTTGTCCCGACGTTTCGAAATAGCGGGCCAGCTCATAGGCAACCATAGCATCGCGAGTTTTCTCAAACAAATTGGATAGTTGCCCGACTGGATCCTTGCCAGTGCGAGCCCGACGAATCCGGGCGGTGATCTGTTTCCAGTCAGCCATGTGTTGGCTTGCATTGTAACAGCGGAAGGATGCAACAGCCAGAGCATACGGGCTGTCTGAGGAATGTGCCATTTTGCACACGTGGAGATTCTTCATTGACGCAAACAAAACCTGTGCGTATTCTTTGAACAGCCCTCTTGGAGGCGTTAATGGCGCATTCGCGCGAAATTGTTGCCGCGTTCCTGGCAACTTGTCTACTGATGACTCCTGTCTGGGGCAGTTCCGCAGGCGTTCTGGGCACCGTAGTAGCGTCGGATGGTGCGAGCGTCCGCGGTTCGGGCGCGCCCGTAGGAACGACAATTTTTGCGGGCGATAAGATAAGCACGGCGGACAACGGAAGCGTGCAGTTGCGCGCCGGGGCCGCGCGGTTTCAACTATTGGCGTCTTCCATGGCCACGGTGGGCGAAGCCGGCGGGATGCCCGAGGCAACACTTCTACGGGGAACAGCCACGTTCTCGACGGCCAATGCAAGAGCGTTCGCCCTGACTGCGTCCACTGCCGTGATCCGACCAAAGTCCGACGAACCGACGATCGGGCAAGTAACCGTGCTTGGCGAGAAACAACTGCTGGTGAAGTGCACGCGAGGAGCACTGACGATCACGGTCGGTGATGATTCGCGGGTGATACCGGCGGGCAGCGCATATCGCATCGTTCTGGATCCGACAGCGGATGAGGAAGCCCAAAGCCAGCCTCCCGCGCAAGGAGCGGGCGGGAGAGGCACTCGACGGGCGCCGATCAGCGCAGGGCATAGCAGGTTTGTGTGGTTCGCGACTGGGGCCGTGGTGCTGGCGACGATCATCGCGGTTCACGAGGTGCTGGAAAGTCCTGACCGGCCATAACTTATTTTGCAGTCCGCTAATCTCAAATCGTTGCGATAACTTCCATTTCAACCAGGGCGTCCTTCGGCAGGCGCGCGACTTCGACGGTCGAGCGCGCAGGTGGAGCTGCGGGAAAATAGCGCGCGTAGACTTCGTTCATCGCAGCAAAGTCGCTCATGTTCTTCAGAAATACCGTCGATTTGACGACGTGGCTCAGCTTGCTCCCTGCGGCTTCGACAATGCCTTTCAAGTTTTCAAGCGTACGTTCTGTTTGCTGGCGGATATCCCCTGGAAGAAATTCATTCGTCTTCGGATCTATAGAAACTTGTCCAGAAACAAAAATAAGTCCGTTGACCTTGATGGCCTGGGAATACGGCCCGATCGGTTTTGGACCGCGATCCGACAGAACAATATCTCTCATGGCGTGGTCTCCTTAGGAATAATGGCGACAGAAGCGGAGGCATCCCCGTACCGGGCGCGAAAGTCATCGGGAACACCGGGATGCTTCATCCAAATACGCTCGAACTCCGCGACGTTCTGATGGGTTTCCTGCTCGAAAGCGGCGATGAGATCGCTGAGATTGAAGCCGCGTCCCTGACGAGCGGAGAGCATGTGATCGATCGCATGTTGGAAAGCATCCCGCCCATAGCGTTCTTGCAGTGCAAAGAAGAAAAGGAAACTTTTTGCGCGCAAGACATTTGCGTCTTCCTTTTTATCAGCAGGCGCCTCCTTCGGTATCATACGCAAGGCGCGGCGAATTGTCTCGGAGCGAGAGGAAGGCCCTTCGATGGCTTCTTGTCCGAGTGCGGAGGCAAAAGCCGGCAACGCCGAAAGTGGAGGCTGCTGCTCGTAGAAGCCGGGATTCTGGCCGTAACCCAGCCAACTTGCGGCCAGAGAGGGCGCGACGGAAGCGAGCTTTGGCGCCCCTCCGTTCGAGTCGATCATCAGGGTGTCAAACGACGCCAGCTCGGAGGAAACGGCCTCAGCGTGCGAACTCAAGAGATTGGAATAAAATGATGCCGTTGGGGTAAAGCAGCCGGAGAGCACGGGACATTCCACGAGCCAGAAAGGCTGGGCATTGCGGCTGCGGCTGCCAAAGGCCGCGTCGTAAGCCTGGATTGTGCGAACTAGCGCTTCCGCGGATTGGTTAAAGCGTGCAGCCTCTTCTTGCGCGCGCGTCCACAGAAAAACCTTCTCCGCGCCGACGTCAAGCCGCGTTTCTTTGTAGCGTCCCGCTACGACAAACGGATACCGATCCTCGGGACGCTGCACGGCGAGCACAGTGATCTCGCGGCCATTGCGAGACGTCTTTGAGGAGCGCCCGCTGGCGTGCACGAGAAATCCATCAGGCACGCGCACCACCAAACGCCACTGATTGGGAGGTGTTCCTCCAGTGGGAAACAACCCCTTCGAGGGAAGCAACTCCGGAGCCCAGCCTGCAGAAGGCAAAAAAAATGCATCGGAAGCAAAACCGAAGCCTGCCTCGCCCGCCGAGAGGTTCTGGAATTCAGCAGAGATATGCAGAGCGTGATGGTCCGTGACATTCCACCGATGTGGAAGCTCGAAAAGAGTGTTTCTGGGATTCGCCGCATTGTTTCGCTCGACGACAGGGACGCCGTCCCAGGTGGCTTGCGGTTCGTCGATGCGAAACCGCCGGAGTCCTGGCAAGCGCAATTCCAAGGTGGAAAGCGGTTGATTGCCCGTATTGCGAAGCTGGTAGTCCGAGTCCACGCGAATGCGCGGATCAGACCCCGATTCAAACTGGACGCGGATTTCCTGTTTCTCAATGGTGTACCCGGGCCCCGTAGCTGCGGTGCAGGAACAAAACCAAATCCCTGCGGCGGCGAGAAAGACACAAAAAAGCGAGCGGAGTTGAGAACGCGGTTCCAAAGCGACTCGATTGTAGCGAGGGAAATCGGAAGAAGCAAAAGCGAAGAGCGGGGTTCAGAGTCTCCGGCAAACTTTCGACATCAGCGCGGCTTGCGGCCACGGACGCGAACGAAGGAAGTGTTCGCGTGATTGCGCGTGCTTTCGCGGGCATGAATTTCTTTTTTAGCCTGTTCGTCGGTCATTCCGGCCTTGATGCGTTCGATAATTTGATTTTCCGTCAAGCCGGTGTTCTTGAGCCCTGAAATTTCGGCGCTGGCCATGACCGGCTGGCCGTTCAGATGGCGGCGAAGCACGAGCTGCACTGTCGAATCGGACAGGCCAATCAGCTTCAGCATGACGGCATCCAAGCTGATAGAGTCAAGCTGGTCGGCGCGCGCGATCTCCAGAATTTGAGGCTCGATGAATCCGGCGCCGGCCAGGTTCGCAGCGGAATCGCCGCTTGTGAAAACGTGCTTGTGAGCGTGCGCGGCAGTGACCAACTCGACGCAGGTGTCATCGCTGATTCCTGCGTGCTTCAGCTTGACGACCTGGGCAACTTCCTGGTCCGAGATGCCGAGGCCTTTGAGCTGCTCAATATCGCTAGACCACATTCCCGCTTGGTCCAGCGGACGGTAGTCCGTAAGGGGATGCTGGTGACAACCTACCGCCAGGAAGACACACATACCGAGAAGCATTCGTTGGTACCGCATGCTTCCATTCTACGGGAAGCAAAGCGGGAAGCGGCGAAGTGTGTACGGGTGATACCCGGCCGAAGGTACAGGAGGGACGCGCCCGGGAGCCACTTTAGGCTGATCGTGGACGACTCGAACAAACGAGTATGGTTTTCGACCGGTGGAATCGGCAAGAGTTGGCGGCGAGAGGCTGCAAGCAGAAAGTTAAATCCGGTAAACGCGTTCGACTCCGAAGACGCCGGAAATTTTTCGGATGTTGACGAGGATAGTTTCAAGTTGGCGGCGGTCCACAATTTCCAGGCTGGCTTCGATGCGGGCATTTTGCTTATCGGGGCGGCTCTCCAGACTGCGGATATTGGACCCCGCTCCGCTGATAACCGCGGTGATTTCCGCCAGCAGGCCGGCACGGTCCTTTCCACGAATGGAGAGTTGAACCGGGAAAGTGGCGGCGTTTCCGCTTCCCCACTCGACGGCAATGCGTCGTTCGGTCTGGTACATGAGGTTTTGAACGTTCGGGCATGCCCGCGTGTGCACCGCGACTCCGCGCCCGCGAGTAATATAGCCAACTATGTCGTCGCCCGGTATCGGATTGCAGCATTTTGCTCGGTATACAAGCAAGTCATCGTGGCCCTTGACGATGAGCGGAGCTTCGCCGAACCCGAGCATGCGCTTGACGGTTCTAACCAGCGTGGGCTTGGAATCTTCCGCTTCCGACTCCGCAGGCTTATCCGGTTCACCAAGCAAACGAGCGAGAACTTGCCGAGCAGAGTACTTGCCAAAACCGACCGCCGCGTAGAGATCCTCCAATTTTGAGAGTCCATAATCGGCGATTAATTTGTTCCATTCCGCTTCCGGAATTTTCTTCAAGCCGCGGGGGAAATGCCTGGACTCCTTCTCGAGAAGCTTCTTGCCCATCTCCGTGGCTTCTTCTCTCTCGTGCAGGTTGATCCACTGGCGAATCTTACTGCGCGCATGAGAGGACTTCACGAAGCTGAGCCAGTCCCGGCTCGGAGTATGATTCTTCTGGGTTAGAATTTCGACCACATCGCCGCTGACGATCTCATGGCGCAGCGCTACCATATGGCCATTCACCTTTGCGCCCACACACTGATGTCCTACTTCCGTGTGCACGGAGTAAGCGAAGTCAACGGGAGTCGCTCCGCGAGGCATCTCCAGCACGCGCCCTTTGGGCGTGAAGGCGTAGACCTCAACCGGCGCCAAATCCACTTTGAGGGTGGACAGAAACTCCCCCGGTTCCTGCAGCTCCTGCGACCATTCAATCAGCTGCCGCATCCAGGCGATGCGCTGGTCGTCATCTTCAGAGGCAGGTTTGCCGCCTTTGTATTTCCAGTGAGCGGCGACGCCTTCTTCCGCGATGCGGTGCATGTCTTGCGTGCGGATCTGCACTTCAAAAGGCTGGCCGCCGTGCAAAACGGTGGTATGCAGGGACTGATAAAGGTTCGGGCGCGGCATGGCGATGTAGTCTTTGAAGCGGCCCGGTACAGGACGCCAGATGTGATGCATAACACCGAGGGCGGCGTAACAATTTCGCTCCGTGTCCGTAATTACGCGGACAGCGAGCAAGTCATAGACCTGCTCGAGACTGGTCTGCTGCCGCAGAATCTTGCCATGCAGTGAATAAAGACCTTTGACGCGCGCTTCCAATTCCGCGGGGATGCCGCTCTCGACGAGCTTCGTGCGAATTGTTCCTTGCACCTCCTCCAAAAACCGCTGGTACACGGGGCTCTTGTCCGTGACTTCTTTTTGCAGCGCGAGAAAAGCCTCAGGCTCGAGAAAGCGGAACGCCAAATCCTCCAGCTCGCCGCGAATAAGGCCCATTCCCAGGCGATGCGCGATGGGCGCGTAGATGTCCAGTGTTTCGCGGGAGATGCGCTCCTGTTTTTCCGGCGAGAGGTACTCGAGAGTGCGCATATTGTGCAGCCGGTCTGCCAGTTTGACGAGCACGACGCGGACGTCGTTGACCATCGCCAGGAGCATTTTGCGGACATTTTCCGCCTGCCTCGTTTCCGGGGCGGTCATGTTCAGGCGGCTGATTTTGGTGACACCTTCGACGAGGCGGGCGACATCCGGTCCGAAGCGCTCTTCAATACGCGCGATAGGATATTCAGTGTCTTCGATGGCATCGTGAAGAAGGGCGGCGGTCAGCGTCGTAGCGTCCATACGCATGTCCGCGAGAATGTGGGCGACTTCAAGGAGATGCGAGATGTACAGATCTCCGGAGCTACGGAACTGGTCGCGGTGACGCTCCGAGGCAATCTCATACGCACGGCGCACCACCCAGGGATCTTCGGAAGGACGATTCTTGCGGAGTTTTTCGAGGAGCTCCTCGAAGCGGAGTTCAAGCTGGCGAACGGCGCGGTCGCGCTGGAAGCTCAGCGGAACATTGCTGGGAGACGGCATATCCTAGTGTACGCCGGAAAGGGGCAGTGCGCGAGTTGCGGCGGCGCGGGAGGGTTGTACAGTCCGAAAATAGGAAGGGTAAGTTCGCGGGCGCTCCCTATAGAAAATCGATTTACTACAGCGGATTCAGAAGATCCACTCAGGATGATTGCTGCGTCTGCTCCAAACGCTTCTGCTTGATCTCCTTGATCTTGTCGAGGAGGTCATCAGCTTGCTTCTGGAGCGACGCGCGCTCATCCGCGCTTTCCACCATGTCGGCTTTGCGTCGATAGAGAAGGCCCAGATAGGCCATGGCATCATCATAGTCCGGCTTGAGCGAGATTGCTTTTTGCAGGTCGGCGATTCCTTCATCGACCAGTGGGCCATACTTGGTGGCGTAGTCCGCGCGGACGGAAGCGGGCAGCGGCTGGTCATCCTTCACTTGTTTTTTGATGTTGCTCGTGTTGTATTCCCGCCTCAGTTCGCCATTGCCACGCCAAGCCAGCGTCCAATCAATTACGCCGATCCAGTAGTACGGCTCCGGGTCATCGGGTTTGATCTGAATATGCTTCTGATGAAAGGCCTTCGAATCCTCAAAGCCTTTTTCCTTAACCGGCGGCGTGCCCGCCATCTGAAAGAGAAGCGAACCGATGCCGTCGATGGCCGTCAGATTGTTGGAATCGGATTGCAAGATATCCTGAAATTCGCTGATCGCCTGGTCCCCGCGCGCCTTATTCTCCGCTGAAGGGGCACCGGGGATATACAAGCTGGCATAGGCGGTGGCCAGGTAAACGCGCGCCATCATCAAACTCGGGTCCAGTTCCTTGGCGGCCTTGAAATCCTCGATGGCCCTATCCGACTGGCCAGCCTTAAAGGCGTTTACGCCCTTGTTCAAGAGATCGCGGGCCTTGAGCTTATTGCAGCCCGAAACTCCAAAGGCAAGGATTAACAGCGCTGCCAGCGAAGCGGTCCGGCGAGCAATACGAATTGACGCATATGTCATCGGAGCATCCATCCCAGCTAGAATTCAGGTCCGCCCTGCGAGGGGCAAATCTACACTATTTAGTGCGCGATTGCGAGTTCCGGAGTCATCAAGCCCACCGTCGTAATTCCCGAGGCTCGTATCACATCGATAGCCCGGGCGATGACTCCGAACTCGAGGGCATCGTCACCGCGAACAAAAGCGACGCGACTCGCGCGCTTCTCAAAAATTTCCTCGAGCCGGGCCTGGAGATCTTGCCATTGCACCGGTACCTGGTTGATGCGCAGCGTCCCATCGCCGAGGACTTGCAAAACAACCGCTTCCGAACGCGATGGCGGATTAACCGCTGTGTGCTGTGGCAAGTCCACCGGAAGGCCGAACTGAGACCGAGGTTGAATTGCCATGAAGATAACCAAAAGCACCAGCAGAATATCGATCAGCGGAACCACGTTCATTTCCGAAATCGTTCCGAGCTTTGCGCCGCCAAGAGAAAATCCCATGACCCACCTCGCATCTTAGGATAATGCCCCGCGAGGAGGATTCGCACACCCTGCGCCGGCCGGGAAGCGGCCGTAGCGAACCAGTTGAGGAAACCTTACTGCCCGGCCTCGAGCTTGGCCGTTATCAAGCCGACTCTGTCGATACCGGCGCCGCGCATAATGTCGATGGCACGGGCCACTTCCATGAACAAAACGTCGTTGTCGCCCTTGACGAACGCAATTTTCTCGGCGCGCTCCTTAAAGATCGTTTCGAGACGCGGACCAAGGCCATCCCAAGTCGTGTCTTCGTTGTTGATCTTCAGCTTGTTGTTGGCAAGCACCTGGACGACCACAGTCTTATTCTCCAGCTCCTGATTTTCTTGCTTGTTTGGATTGGGCTGTGGAACCAAAGCGTCCAAACCATGAGGAGTGAGCGGAGTGATGACCATGAAAATGATAAGCAACACAAGCAAGATGTCGATGAGCGGAACGACGTTCATTTCCGCCAACGCACCGCCCTTATTTTCTCCAACATTCATTCCCATTGTGAATCTCCTGTCAGCTTGCGCCTTGCGTGCATTGCAGGCCACTAAGCCGCGCCAGGTGGGATCCGGCGCGGCCGTTCTGACTCCGCAAACGAATGGTGCAGACAACCATCATCCCAGCCGAACTACTCCCCAGGGCTTCAATCACCCGATGGAGAGGTAGAAGGAGGCGGGGGTGACGTCCTGCGATCTAGAGTCTGCTCGGTCAACAGGCCGAGTTGGTCGACGCCGGCGGAGCGGATTTCGTCCACCACCGCGACAACGTCGCCATACTTGGCACGAGCATCGCTCTTCACATATACGGTTTTATCGAGACGCGCGGAGATCATGTCCTTGATCTGCCCGGTGATGTCGTCCTTGGTGATCTTTGTATTCTTAAGGTAGATCGTTCCGTCTCGAGTAACCGCAACGATAATCGCATCATCCTTATCGGCGTCCTTCATCTCATGCGCATTGTTGACCCTGGCCATATCCACGGGCAGAGTCTTCTGCAACATGGGAGTGACCACCATGAAGATGATGAGCAGCACGAGCATGATATCGGCCATCGGGATGACGTTTGGCGCCGCCATCTGCGCACCGACTTTTGGCTTGTAACCCATGGCTTACCTTATTTCTTCGCGCCGCGACGCAAGATGAAGTAGTTGATCAACTCCATGGAGGAGTTATCCATCTCCACGTCGAAGGCTTCGACTTTATTGGTGAAGTAGTTGTACGCCCACACCGCGGGTACGGCGACGAGAAGACCGAGCGCCGTGGTTACCAGGGCTTCGGCGATACCGCCGGCAACGGCCGAGAGACCGGTCGCCTTACTTGTCTCGATGCCCTTAAAGGCGTTCAAGATGCCGACGACGGTACCGAACAAACCGACGAATGGAGCCGTCGAGCCGATGGTGGCCAGCGCGGAAAGGCCACGCTTCATTTCCGCGTGAACAATGGCGACGGAGCGCTCGAGACCGCGCTTGGCCGCTTCAATCACATCGGAGTCAGTTACCTGCTGGGAAGCGGATTGGAATTCCGAAAGGCCGGTCGCCACGACTTTGGCGATATGGCTTTTCTTGTTCCGCTCGGCGATGGCAATCGCTTCGTCCAGCTTGCCCTCCTTAAGGGCTCCGGCAACCTGCTGCACGAAAACGCGTGACTGCTTGCGGGCCGCGCTGTACATCAGGGCGCGGTCAATCATTACGCCGAAAGAATAGATCGAGAGTATGAAAAGGATCGCGACTACGATCCGGGGAAGGGTGCTCATGGATGACCACATGCTCCGGAGATCCCAGGAGGTCGCCTGAGATTGCAGGAACAGGGCCGCGTTCATAAACAAGGTCGCTACCATTCGTTTTGCTCCTTAGTTCTGTTGACTCCGGGTTTCCCGGAGTCAGCGCGAGAGTTTGCCAAGCTTGCCGCCCGGACCAGCGTGCATGTCCCACGACCGGCACGCCAGACCGCTTACTGGTTCAGAGAGAAAATCACGTCAATGGTGGTGTCGACTTCGACCGGTTCGCCATTGAGAAGCGTCGGCCGATAGCGCCACTGCCGCACCGCATCGAGTGCGGCTTGCACCAGCAGTGGATGCCCGGTGAGAACTTCGAGTTGCGTCACCGAGCCATCCTTGCCGATGATCGCGTGCAGGCGCACTGTTCCTGAGATGCGCGTCTGCCGGGCGAGTGGCGGGTACACGGGCTGGACTCTGTTCACGAGCATCGCCGCGGTCACGTTGCCGCCCTGGCGAATGCGGGTCTGCGTCGGCTTCGGCGGTGGCGGAGCTCCCATGCCACCAATCACGCCGCCGATGACGCCGCCCATCGAACCGCCTGGCACGCCGCCCGGAACGCCGCCTTGTACGCCGGCATCCATCGCGGGGGCGTCTTCTTTAATGATCTTGATGTCTTTCGGAATAGCTTTCGGCTGCATCAGTTTTCCCGTGTCCATCAAATGGACTTGCGGCTTGACGTGTACAACGGTCGCGGGAGGCGGTGGCGGCGGAGGGGGCGGTGGCGGCGGCGGAGCAGTGAGCATGGTCGCCATCATCGTCTTCGGCAACGCTTCCGTGTAAATCAGCGGAATGAGGATCAGAATGCCTACGAGAACGGCTTGCACAACCATCGAAAGCACGACGGTCCAAGGCTTGTTCGTCCGCTTCGTTTTCCCTGAAAGCACCATATCTTCAAACATGTATCCTACCTCCTCCCAGTGGGAGCAAGACGTCCGGGGGCGCCTTCGCTTCCGCGGGGTTTGTTGCCGGCTGCGGGTCCGGTGCCAACCGCAACGCCTTGGCCGCGCCAGCGATTCCAGGCGACCACAAGCGGTGCAGCAATACCAAAACTGGAGTACGTTCCTACCACAATCCCCACCACCAGAGCAAAGGAGAATGCACGAAGCACCTGGCCGCCCAACAGGAACAGAACGAGCACGGTGAGGAAAGTCAATCCACTGGTTAGTATCGTCCGGGAAAGCGTCTGGTTGATGGACTTGTTCACCACGTCCGCAAAGGGCTCACGACGCAACAAACGATTATTCTCCCGGATGCGGTCGAAGATGACGATCGTATCGTTCATTGAATATCCAACCAGAGTAAGAAGGGCCGCGATAACCGTCAGCGAAATCTCGAAGTGCAGCAGCGAAAAAAAACCCAGAGTGATCAGTACGTCGTGAAACACCGCCAGGACCGCGGCTGCCCCGAAAACCAACTCGAATCGGAAGGCAATATATACCAGCATGCCGCCCAAAGCATAGAGGGTAACGTAGATTGCCTGGCGGCGAAGCTCGCCGCCCACTTTGGGGCCCACGATCTCCACGCCGCGAATCGCGAAGGAGCCGAGAGCGTAGTTAGCTTTCAAAGCGGCAAGCACCGTTGGAGTGACCCCGTCAACTCTCGAGAGGTCATCAAAATTGGTTAGGACTCCGCGATTGTTCGTATCGCGAAAATCCAGAATCTTCTTTGACAGCTGCGGATAGCGGTCGCCGGCGTTCGTGGAGAGAAGAAGCGGATCGCGTTGCGTAAGGAAGGTGGCCAGAGTGGAAGGCGTAGCGGCGTTGAGATCCGGCTTGGAAGAGCTGGTTACGCCATAGATCATGTTCAGCGCATTAAGGACCTGAGTCTTGCTGATGTCGCCAGCTTCGTCGCCCTGCCCCTTTTGTTCGACGAAGATGAGCACTTCATTCGAACTGGAGCTGGCGATATCGCTGATGGCTTGGATTTCGCTATTACCGATACCTTGCGCGTTTAGGCCGCTGCGAATCTTGTCGATATTGGGGGGCTGCGCGAAGCGGACATCCACGTTGGTGCCGCCCTTGAAATCGATGCTGTAACGAAGGCCGCCCTGCAGAAAGATGGAAGTCCACCCGGCTATCAGCAAAATAGCGCTAAGGACATAGAAATACTTGGCTTTGCCCATCCAGTCGATGTTGGGCTCTTTGAATAGCTCGATCATGCGCCTTTTGCTTCCCTTTCTTAGACTCCAGCCTCGGTGGGTTTGTTCCCACAGCCTCCCTGCTCAGCTTGGGGGTGGCCGCTGGAGTTGGCAACCACTCTCTCGTGCCGTCCTGGAAAATCTTTGGCCCTATGCGTCCTAGTACCGCCTAGATGCTCAGTTCGCTCTGCCGGTCCATCTTGGCCAGGTGATACTGGAAAATCGTCTTGGAAACATAGATGGCGGTGAACACGTTGGCGATCAAACCGATGGTCAACGTGATGGCAAAGCCGCGAATCGGCCCGGTGCCGAACAAAAACAAGAAAAAGGCGGAGACCACCGTCGTGACGTGGGTATCGATGATGGTAAGAAACGCCTTATCGAAACCCGCGTCGACTGCGGACCCCGGAGACTTGCCATTGCGCAATTCTTCGCGGATACGCTCGAACACGAGGACGTTGGAATCCACTCCCATACCGATGGTTAGGATCACGCCCGCGATGCCGGGCAGCGTAAGCACAGCGCCAAAAAACGCCAGGATCGCGAGCAGAATCACCAGGTTCAAGATGAGCGCCAGAACCGCGTTCGCCCCGGAAATCCGGTAGTAGAACAGCATGAAAAGCATCACCACCACCAAACTCAGTACAGAAGCTTGTACTCCGTGGCGGATGGAGTCTGCTCCGAGAGACGGTCCAACAGTACGTTCTTCGAGGTACTTGACCGACGCCGGCAGCGCTCCAGCACGCAGCACCAACGCCAAATCGTGCGCTGATTCCTGCCCGAAATTGCCTTCGATCATGCCGGAATCATCGATGCGCCCATTTATGACTGGCGCTGAATAGACGCGATGATCGAGCACGATGGCCATCTGGCGGCCAATATTCTGCTGAGTAAAGGGACCAAAGCGGCGGGCGGCTTCGGCGGAAAGTGTAAAGTCCACGACCCATTGACCGGGATTGTTGGTGTTGCGATTTTCGGTGGCGCTGCGAAGATCGCGCCCGGTGACGACCGCCGCGCGAGTCAGCACATACCATCCTTCGCCCGCTGGCGGCGCACCGGAAGCAGTGCGGCTTTCCGCCCGGCCAGGAACAAGTTCCGTCCCGGCGGGCAATACACCGCCGTGCTTGCTCAAAGCGTCGGTCTCCGACGCATAGACGGTCTGATCCTCAACGAGCCGCAGCTCAAGCTGACCGCCAGCTTGAATAACCTCCCTGGCGCGCGTAGGATCCCCTTCACCGGGAAGCTGCACGAGTATTTCGTTGTTATTCTGGCCGCCGCGGAGCTGAATCGTGGGCTCCGTCAAACCAAGAGCATTGATGCGTCGCTCGATGGTCTCGAGCGACTGCGTCATGGTCGTCTCATGAATTTGCGCGATGGCCCCAGGCCGAAGCGTAAGAGTGTAACCGGCCGGGTCGCCCGCCGTGGGCGCCATATCCCAAACGTTTCCGAATTGCTGGCTGAGGTAGTCGCGAAATTCTGAAAGCCGTGCGCTGTCTGCGTTGCGCACCACGATGTGCGTGTCGTCCACGCGGCGCACTTCATCGTACCGAATGTTCTTGCCACGCAGCCACGTGGTGACGCGATCGACCATCTGGTCGGTCTCCTGGGAAACGGCCTCCTGCACTTGCACTTGCAGAACAAGGTGCGTGCCACCCTGGAGATCCAGTCCGAGCTTGATCTGGTGAGAAAAATTATCTTTTAACTGCGCCACGGACGTGGGAAATGTGGGCAGCCCCGCAAGGCCGTAGATGCAGCTGAGAATAACGAGAAGGATGAATACCGCTTTCCATTTCAGATTAGGGTTCATGGTCAGGAAGTTGAGCGAGCGATGCGGCCGCGCGCGGAGTTATTTCGCATCTTCCGATGCCTCCACCTGCGCAATCGCCGAGCGCGCGATGCGTATTTTCACCTGGTCGGCGATTTTGAGGATGACCGTCTCGCCGTCAATAGCATTGATGGTTCCGTAGATGCCGCTGTTGGTCACGACCTTATCGCCCGCTTTTAGCGCGGCGATCATCGCCTGCATCTTTTTGCGCTGCCTCTGCTGCGGCAAAATGAGCATCACGTAGAATATGGCCATTACCACGACCATCATGACCAGCGGATTGCCGAGGAAGCTTGCCGGACCTGAAGACTGAAAGAAAGACGCCGCAGACATCGTCAAGTAGTGCTCCGTTCCTTTCGTCAAGTACCAGCCGCCCCAGCATCACAGAAGATGGATTCAGCCCGGCGGGTTAACTTTCCCGCTCTCACAGCCCGCCGGATTCTCTGCTCGTGTAGCCACGCAGGTCAACCCCAGCCGGGCTGGGGCTGCACATGAAGAATCTCGGACGCTATTCCGGCCCAATGTTCAGGCCGGACCTACAGCATAGCGCGCGTGCATCTCAGAAGAGAAATTCGCTAGGTTCCCAAACTCGATAGCCTCGCGGATTTGCCTCATTAAGTCAAGGTAAAAGTGGACATTGTGGTGGGTGGCCAGGATTGCGGCGGTGAGTTCTCCTGCGGCGAAAAGATGACGAAGATACGCGCGCGTGTACCGCCGGCAAACCGAGCAGGAGCAGTTCGAATCGGGCGGCCGCTGGTCTTGTGCGTAGCGCGCGTTCTTGATAAGGACGCGTCCTTCGCTGGTGTAGAGGCAAGCGTGCCGCGCGGCGCGAGTCGGCAGCACACAGTCCATCATGTCGATGCCGAGCGCGACGTACTCGGCGATTTGCTCGGGCTTTCCCACGCCCATCAAATAGCGCGGGCGCTCACGTGGCAGGAGCGCGGTCACTTCGCGGGTCATCTCGCAGGTCAACGCATGTGGTTCGCCGACGGCAAGTCCACCGACGGCATATCCTGGAAAGTCCAGCTCAAGCAACTGCCGCGCGCTTTCGCGGCGCAGATCGCCGAACGTGGCGCCCTGCACGATGCCAAATTGCCATTGCCCGAGTTCGCCGTTGCGGCTGGCCTGCTCGACAAAAAATTCTCGCGCACGCGCAGCCCATTCTGTCGTGCGTGCGACGGCGGCTTCGGCTTTGTCGCGTGCCGCAGGAGTCTCGATGCACTCGTCGAGCACCATGGCGATGTCCGAGCCGAGCGCGAGTTGAATCTCCGCCGCCTTTTCCGGCGTGAGCATGTGCTCCGAGCCGTCTAGATGCGAGCGAAACCGCACGCCCTGATCCGTCACCTTGCGCAGTTCGGAAAGACTGAACACCTGAAAGCCGCCGGAGTCCGTGAGAATCGCGTGCGGCCAGGACATGAACTTGTGCAGTCCGCCGAGATTGCGCACGGCTTCGTGCCCCGGACGCAAGTACAAATGATAGGTATTGGCGAGGATGATCTCGGCGCCCAGCTCTTCAAGCGCTTCGTTGCGCAAGCCCTTGACGCTCGCCTGCGTGCCCACGGGCATGAAGAAGGGCGTCTGCACCGCGCCGTGCGGCGTGTTCAAAACGCCGCGGCGGGCGCCGGTGGGATCCGTCGCAGAAACATGGAAGGAAAACACAACTTCAGAAGCGTATCACGAGAAAACCCAGGCAATCATTGTGAAGAAGGCCATAAATGCAAACCACACGCTGAAAACTATGCCCATGGACTTCCCTATGGGCAGTTTTTTGGGATCAGACGCCGAAAAGCCGATGGCCGCCAGGATGAGCACCCAAATTCCAAAAACATCCAAGAATGCGAGCGGAACTAGTTGCCAAGGCGGCAGGTCATTGCCAAGAATCGCGGCGGGATTGGAAGCCAGAAAATTTTCAGGGTCAATCGAGGCGGGATCTTTGAAGAGATTAACGGGAATTGCGAGAAGTTCCTTGATGCCGAGCGGTATGTGAGCAAACGTAGTTATGGCAAATGCTGTGGCAAAATTTGTGCGCGCACCGCCGATCAATTTGAAGACTCCCAGATAAACAGCTGAGGAAATCAGGAGAAGCAGTGGCCAGCCGACGAAACCACGAACGTAGCGAATTATTTTTGATCGGGTGGCAGCCTGCTGGTAAACGCGATCCTTCTGGTCGTCCGGCAGCTGATCAACTTGCCGGGACGCGAATTTGTTCTTGGCAATCTGGTCCTTCGACACCTCGAGCCATTGTGTACGCTGGGCCAGCGTGATGCTGAGTCCGATGGAGATGAGCAAAAGCACAGTCATCGGCACAACCCAACCCGGACGCCGGACGATGTCCTCAAATGTGGCCTTGGGACTGAAAAGGACACCAACTATCCGAGCCATACCGCTCATCTTCGCCTGCGGCTCAGATGCAGCCGGGGGCACGGCAGTTGTCGTTGCCATCGGAAAATCCTCCACCACGAGGTTGGGAAAAACTCTCTGTTAAAGCACTACGCAGGGAGCGACCCAAAGATTTCAATGCGCGGATTCTAGCCTAAATGGGCTGCCGTTGTCAGGACGAGGTTGCCGGAATGAGATTCTGACGACTGCCAGGTTGAGGTTGGAGTGTAAGTCCTAAGTAAAACCTGGGGGTTCAATCACCGGGCAAGGCCGGAACAGCTGCCAGCAGCTTCCGAGTGTACTCGTGGGCTGGCTGGTGAAGGACTTGCTGGGCGGAGCCAAGCTCCACAAACTTGCCCGCGCGCATGACGGCGATGCGCGTGGCGACCTGCGCCACGACCGGCAGGCTGTGCGAGATGAAGAGGTAGGTCAGCCCGAACTCGCTTTGCAGCTCCTGGAGCAGCAACAAGACCTGCGCGCCCACAGAAACATCCAGGGCGGAGACGGGTTCGTCGGCCACCACAAGCTTTGGGCGCAGAATAAGCGCCCGCGCGATTCCGATCCTCTGCCGCTGTCCGCCGGAAAATTCGTGCGGGTAGCGACGCAGAGCATCCGACGCGAGCCCGACTCGTTGCAGCATCGCGGCGGTGCGCTCCTGCTTCTCCGTCCTGCTCAACTCCGGATGATGGATCGTCAGCGGCTCGCCGACAATCTCTCCGACGCGCATTCTTGGGTCGAGAGAGGCAAATGGATCCTGAAAGACCATCTGCATTTGCCGTCGCTCGGCGCGTAGTGCTACGCCTTGCAAAATCAGGAAATCCTTTCCTTCAAAACGCAGCTCGCCGGAGTCTGGTTCGATGAGCTGCAGGAGCATGCGCGCCAGAGTCGTCTTCCCGCAGCCGCTTTCGCCGACCACGGCAACGTTTCGCCGCGGCGGACCTCGAGGCTTACACCGTCCACCGCGGTGAACCGCGGCCCTTCTGTTTCGCTAGAAAACGTATTGCCGCCGCGGCGGTAAGACTTTTTCAAATCGCGCGCTTCGAGAAGGAAGTCTGCGTGGTTCTTTCCCGTCGATGCAGTCTGGTCGTTGGGCATCTGAGTTGTCACACCAGGACGCAGCGCGCCGTGTGGTTTACGTTAGCGGCGCGAAGATCGGGCACTTCAAGCGCACACTCGGCCCGGCGCAAGGTGCAACGCGGCTCAAACGCGCAGCCGGGAGGTAGCGCTGTTAACTGCGGAACGGAGCCGGGAATAGGCAACAGCTTGCCGCGTTCGATCGTCGGCGAAGCGTTGAGCAAGCCCTGCGTATATGGATGACGCGGCGCGGCCAGAACTTCGCGCGCGGGCCCTTCCTCGATAATCCGCCCGGCGTACATCACGGCGACACGGTCGGCCACTTGCGCGACCACCCCGAGATCGTGCGTGATAAAGAGCAGGCCGAGTTGCAAATCGCGCCGAAGACCGTCGAGCAAACCCAGGATTTGCTTTTGCACCGTGACGTCAAGCGCCGTTGTGGGCTCGTCGGCAATCAAGAGCCGCGGCCCCCGCAGCTAAAGCCATGGCAATCATCGCGCGCTGGCGCAAGCCCCCAGAAAGCTGGTGAGGAAATTGTTCCGCGCGAGCCTCAGGCTCAGGGACTGCCGCGCGCCGCAACGCCTCCGCCGCCCTGCGCTTCACATCGCCCGGCGCCAAGTCTGATTCGTGCGCGCGAATCGCTTCCTCGATTTGAGCCCCGATACGCATCACGGGATTCAGCGAAGTCATCGGCTCCTGAAACACCATCGCAATTTCACCGCCGCGCACGTCACGCCATTCGCGCTCGTTCAACGCCACCAAATTCTTTGGCGCACCGATTCCTGGTCCGCCGCGCTTTTCCTTTACTTCCTTAACCTCCTTTACCTCATCTACCTCCTTGTCCAGCCACGCTTCTCCCTTCACCCGCGCCCCCGCCGGCAACAATCCCATCAACGCCAGCGCCAGCATCGTCTTCCCGCTCCCTGATTCCCCAACCAAGCCAAGCGATTCTCCCGCATCGATATGCAACGACACCTCGTTCACGGGCCGCACCCACCCTGCCGGTGTCGGCAATTCCACCGTCAGCCCGCGCACGTCCAATAAGGAGGTCACGCAGCCATCTTAGTGCTGAATCTCGGAACTCGAAACGCGAAACTCCGCGCTTGTGTCCTGTGAAAAGAGGATCGTCGATCTAACGTTGATCTAGCGCTTGTCGAGCGGAATAACGAACTTCAACGCCGTGTGCGTCGAGGAAAAGCCGACTACCTTCACATCCATCAATCCTGTTTTTCGCCCGGCGGCGATCACGTCGTTTTCGGTGATGCTCTTTTGCCCCTTGGGATAGACAATCCAGAGCGCCGCGGCGCCCTTCACGGACTTCGCTAGCTTCGCAACTTGCGAAAGCCCCTTCTGCGAATCAGCCGCGAAGAAAACCGCATCGGAGTCTGCTGCAACCTTGTTCTTAGTCACGCTGGTCTCAAGATCCCTGAGTTCCTCGAAAAGTTCAGCCTCAAAGTTGCCTACCATCGAAACTTTCGCGCCAGTTTTCACTCCGAGTTTTTCAATCCGTGATTTCGGATGAAGTATCTTCTCGCGCCACTTCTCCGCGGCAGGCCCCAATTCAAAAACAGCCAATCCATTCGCGGTCTGCAAGCGCAGTTCCCCGTCAACTGCTTTCGCCAACTTGATCGAAGCAAACGGAATCTTCAGACGAAACTCGCCGCGAAAAAGAATTTCGCTCGTTTCCAGCAGCGCCTTCCCCTCCGACACTTCCTTCCCAAATCGTGCCGTGCAGTTCAACTCATTTCCCATGAGGTCCCGCTTTCGATTCCCCGGACGTAAATAGATGTAAACCGCCGACTTCTCCGCCCCAAATCCGCGCGCCTACGATAGTAAGCTATAGGGCTCCATGGCAACCGCTACGACAACCCCTGTCGACTGGAAGCTGATCTGGGCGCAGCGCGGCTTCCGCTATTTCTTCGTGGCCATGTTTGTGTCGCTCTTCGGCAGCGGCATGAACTTCGTCGGCGTGAGCTGGTACATCATGGCGGACACGCATTCCACCGTCAAAGTCAGCCTGCAGGTCATCGTCGTCACGCTCCCCGGTCTCTTCATTCCGTTTCTCGGCGGCGTGCTCATCGACCGCTTTGATCGCCGCTATCTCGGCGTTTTCCTTGACATAGTTCGCGGCTTCTTTGTTCTCGCCACCGCCTATGTCGCGTGGAGCGGCAATCTCCATCTCTGGCATCTCTACGCTATGACGTTGATCACCGGCACCGGCTCTGCGATGTACTGGGCCACCGTCAACGCCCTCGTGCAAGAAGTGATTCCGGCCAGCCAGTTCACCGGCGCAAACGCCGCTGTTCTCATCGGCGTCCAAAGCGGCATGCTCATCGCTGGCGCATTCGTCGGTTTTCTCTACGACCGCGCCGGCATCGCCGGCATTCTTTGCATCGACGGCCTCACTTACTTCGTCTCCGCGTTTTGCCTCTACAGCATCCGCAGCGGCTACGTCTCACCGCGCGACCATCTGAAATATCCCCGCGAATATTCCGAAGCCACCGAAGCCACTGCGGAAGCGCTCGAGTCAGGTGAAAATCCCGAAGTCGCCGAAGCCGGCCTCTCCCTCGCCGTCTACGCCGATCTCAAGGAAGGCTTTGCCTACCTGAAAAAACAGCCGCTCGTGCGCTCGCTTGGAATCACCCACGCGATCATGATGGCCGGGGTCGTCAGCGGCAACGTAGTTCTCGTTGCACTGGTGAATGACATTCTGCACGCCGGCGCGCGCGGCCTCGGCTTTCTCGAAGCTGGCTGGGCCGTCGGCGCCATCACCGGCGGGCTCATCGCCAGCCAACTTCGCACTTCTCTACGTATGCCGCTCTACGTTGCCGCCTGCGCCATCCTCGCCGTGGGCCACATGGCCACGCCGTTCGTCGCTTTTCTCGTCGGCGCGGTCGTGATGCAGGCCATCTTCGGACTCTGCCGCGCCGTCGGCGGCGTCACAGCGCAGTCCGGCCTCATGTCCATCGTTCCGCGCCATTTCATGGGCCGCACGCAATCCGCCATGGCCATCTTCACGACGTGCGTTCAGCTCGCGATGAGTTTTGCCCTGGGGATAGTCGCGCAGGGTGCCGGTCTGGTCGCGGGCTATGCTTTGCTTGCCCTGCTTTACGTCGGCGCCACTCTTTCCGCCTCCCGCGCCCGCCAGCTTATGCGCTAGTATTTGAAGTCCCGTTGATTGACTGTTCTGGATAACAATTCATGCCCGCCTATTACGTAGTACTGGAGAAGGAGATTCCCAGCTTCGACGTCTGCGTCAACGGGAATGCGCTCGCCAAACAAAGCGATTTTCTCGAAAGAATAGCGAAACAAATTGGCGCGAAACCTCTGCTGAGCTTTTCAGCGTCAGTCCGGCAGAACTCGAATCGCTAGTCGAAGGCCACGGAGAGACTCTTGAGAATTTGGGCGTCAAGCCCGCAGCCGAGCAATGGTTCAGCGCTGAAGATGGACTGAATTCGGTGAGAAAACTGATCATCCATCTCGAAGCATTGGAACCTGCGCGCTCAAATCAGGTTTTAAGTAACTTGAAAGAGTTCGAGCGAGTGTTGGAAGCAGCGAATAAAGTCGGCGCCCGCTGGCATCTGGGCATCGACTACTGACAGAGCGGCTCTTGTCTCTGGTGTTCCTTGAATTAAGCTGCGGGAAACCGTCCCATAAGCTGCACGAGGCGCGTGATGGAAATCCTTACGATTCAACCGTTCCTGCACTATTTTGGAAATGTTCGCGAGCGCACCATGCGCGTGGCGCGCTGCATCCCGTTGGACAAAATTGATTGGAGCTACGCGCCAGGAAAATTCACGCTCGGCGACCTGTTGCGGCATCTCGCCGTGGCGGAACGCTACATGTGGGCCGAAAATGTCCAGGGCCGGCCCAGCCGCTACATCTCTCACGGCAAAGAACTGGCGGACGGACTCGAAAATGTGATCGCCTTCGTCGAACGGCTACACGCCGAATCGATGGAAATTTTCGCGCGGCTCACCGACCATGACCTCCGGCGAAAATGCAAGACCCCCGACGCTGCGCCCATCACCACTTGGAAATGGCTTCGGCTCATGATCGAGCATGAAATCCACCACCGCGGGCAGATCTATCTTTATCTGAGCATGTTGAACGTAAAAACGCCCCCGCTTTATGGCCTGACGTCGGAAGAAGTTCGCGCTCGAAGCGCGCAAAAATGAGTGCGGACGGAAGAGACTTCTGTCTATCCTTCCTGTTTCCGCCACAATCTCAGACTTTTAAGTGAGTTCAAGCCTGTTTCGGGACGGGGGCCGCCGCAACAGCCGGCGGAGTAACAAAGTCCTGACCGAGCAGATCCACTGCCGCTTGGTTTAACTTCGCGCGCATCTGGTAGCGTTCGTTTGCACGCGTGATATATCTCACCGCGATTTCCACGCCTCCGGCCACTGGCTTTACATTGATGGCCGGCGCTGCGGTAAGTGTGCGCGCTGTGTCGCGCGAGCGCGCAACTCCCTGCCATTCCTTCTCCGCCTGTTTCGCCGTCTCCGCCGTCGCTTCCAGTACTTTCTTCTGGATGGCATCGACGATGGGGTACGGATCGCGCCCCGCGGGCAAGACTACCTGCAGTTCGTCCCACAACCACTGGCCGGAAGTCGAGAAATTGAAATAGTGGCCTTCGATCGCAAAACTGTTCGTAAAGGTCACGCGCCGCCCGGTGGGATGTCCGGAATCCGTCCAATTCCCCGTTTCCAGCAGCACCGTGTGAAACATTCCGAGCTCGACCACTTCTCCAGTCACTCCGTTAATCTCCACCCAATCTCCCAGCCTGATCCCATTCTTTCCCATGAGCACGAACCACCCCAGGAAGCCGATGATGAAATCTTTCAGCGCAACCGTCAGCCCCGCGCCGGCCAGTCCGAGAAACGTCCCAAGCTGCGTCGGCATTCCAAAAATCACCAAAAGAATGAGAACCACCGCGATCACTTGCAGCGTCACGCGCGTTACCGTCCGCAGCGTCTCGACTTGCCGGCGGTCGAGCGAAGCTTTCAGCAGCAGCCGTTCGAACCAGTCATCGAAGAAAAGCCCGACTAGCATGATCCCGAGAACTATCGCGAGGCTGATCAGCCCGCTGTGAATGATCCGCCTCTCTTTCGCGTCGACCAGCAACAACCAGTTTCCGTAAACCTGCGCGAGCTCCTTATGAGAATCAATTCGCTTGTCGTAGGAGCTAAGCGCTTTCCGGCTGTCGGAGAGCCTTTTCGTCGTGCTCAGTAACGTTGATGCTTCCGGATCCTCCACGTTCGCCTGTTGCGATTTTGTGGAGTCCACCTTCGCTTCCAAGGCATCGTGCAAGGCGGAGATTTTCGCGACCGCCGCAACTGCGGCCTGCTGCGCGGCCTGCAATTGCCCTTCTTTTTGGTGCAGCGCCGACCAATCCCGGTAGAGACTGATCAGTCCGCGCCCCGCGTTGGGTGGTGGCGCCGGCGTCGCGGTGGGAGTGTTGTGAGACGCCGCGTCATGCTCCTGCACTAGCTGCTGGATGCGCGCCTGTGGGTCGCCTCCTGCTCGTATCAAATCCTGTTTTGCGTCGTCCACTTCATTCTGATCCAGTTCCATTTGCGACTTCATCAGAGTCAAGTTCTCGTTGAGCTGGTCCTTGTTCGGACCGCTGGCTTTGGCAGCCGCCGCAATGAACGCCACTTGCGCCGTGTCGAAGTCGAGCGCCTTCTGCGCTTTTGCCAGACGGTCCTGAATCTGCTTCGCTTCTGCGCTGAGCGGAGGCGGATTCTCTGCCGCCTCATGCAGGGCCGCTGCGAAGGCCCAATCCACTTCGCGATCCGCAAGCCGCAGCGCCTCCTGCGCCAGTTTCTGTTCCATGGGGCTGTTGGGGAGCTGCGCTAGCGCCTGCGCCGTCGTCAGCGGCGATTGATCCACCGCGCTCTGCGCTTGAATCGTCCCAAGCGGCGCAAGAATCGCCCGAATCGCAACAAACGGTCGGTTCGTCCGGTATAAGCCGTAGGCCGTCACTGCTAACAGCACCATGAGCACAATCGCCGTAATCTTACTTCTAGTTTTCATTCGTCCTCGATCGGCAGGGTGTAGCTATCATTCTAATACGCGCAATGGCTCCGTGAAACGCGCATCTTCGGACTAACTGATTCGAAATTTCGGTCGCGATTTTCCGCCGTGTCCCCATTCCCTCAGTTACGCTAGATCAACGAAAGATCAGAGACCGGTGAGCCCCAACGTGGATTCGCGTCTTCCCAAAATGCTGCTTGTGCTGCTGGCGATTTTTGCAGCGTTTTACTTTGCCTCGGACTATCCGCAATTGCCCGATGAGGTTGCCTCTCACTTCAACGGGCGTGGCATCCCCAACGGCTGGCAATCAAAAACAGTATTCTTCGGATTTTTCGTCGGCGCTGTGGTGATCGCCACGGTGCTGGCATTTGGCCTGCCGCGCCTTGTCAAGAGCATGCCAATCGAGTTGATCAATCTTCCTAACAAAAAATACTGGCTGGCTCCAGCCCAGTCAGCAGCCACGCTGGAGTTCTTCAGCGCGTGGTTCGCGTGGTTCGGCTGCGCCGTTCTTCTGTTCTTGCTTTTTGCGTTCGAATACGCGGTGCAGTCCAATCTGCACCCCGATCACCGCCCCGATTCCATGCACATGTGGTACGCAGTCGTCGGATTTGGCGCCTTCATGGCACTCTGGATCGTCCGCCTAACAACACACTTCGCCCGCGTCCCGCGAGACAGTTTCGCCCCAAAATAAAAACGCCCCGATCGTCTCGGGGCGTTTCGTTTTTTCGAATTTCGAATTTCCGATTTTTCTACAAATAATCCCGCGAAGGCCCTTCCAAAAACGCCCGCAACTTCCGCGAGCGAGACGGATGCCGCAGCTTGCGCAGCGCCTTCGCCTCAATCTGCCGGATGCGCTCGCGCGTGACCGCGAACGACTGTCCCACCTCTTCAAGCGTATGCTCGCTGCCATCATCCAAACCAAACCGCATCTTGATGACTTTTTCCTCGCGCGGCGTCAGCGTCTTCAATACCGACGACGTCTGTTCCTTCAAATTCAGATTGATCACCGCGTCGGACGGCGAAACCACGGCCTTGTCTTCAATGAAGTCGCCCAGATGCGAATCTTCTTCTTCGCCGATGGGCGTTTCGAGCGAAATCGGTTCCT
>JBGPLB010000052.1:0-25735 GCA_041486245.1 Candidatus Acidiferrum sp. | reverse complement strand
CTGTGGCCGGGATTTCGCTGGCAACCCGGGGCCCTTCGATGGATTAAAGTTTTTTCTTCCTTTTTTCCGACTGGATGTTCCCTAGTAAGTAGAGGGCGTCGGTGAAGTTTTACGATGAAGTGGCTCGCTACGATTTCTTGTAGGTTTGGCGGCTAAGATTGTTATTGCGCTTTTTCACTTTCGAGGCCTCTTACTGATGTGGGGCATGACTATTTCAAAGAGCTTCGATCGCTATTTGCAACGCTGGAAGGTGACGGGTGCGTGAAAGACACAGATCACCATATGCGTCACCCTCGCAGTCACCTTGGCGATCAAGCAAGTGCCCAAGGTACAAGAGGTTGCGCATGGCGCGACGATCAATTTGGACGCGGGCAAAACACCGTGTTGGGCTGGAGCGACCCCACTTTTGCACACGGTTCCGTGCCCAAAAGTGACTCGTGGGTCGCTCCAGCCCAACAAGAAACTTTCCTCCGTGCGCGCGGCGAGAATTTGGTCGAAGCAGCTGAAGAAAGTAGGAATTACGTACTTCAGCTTCGTCTTCAGCATCTTCTTCAGCTTGGGATGCGCTTAAGTTTCGGGAAAACGAGGAAATGAACGACACGAGAATGAGAAAAGTGACACAGAAAAAAACACCAGATTGGGCGGGAGCGACCCCACCCTTTGACGCACGGTGCGTCACAGTTGCCGGGTGGTCGCTCCCGCCCGTCACGCAGGAAGCGTGACCGTGTTTTGGCCGCGTGCAGGAATCGGAGAAGGAAGCAGTAATACAACATGTCAGACAAATCCAACTAAGAGGAAGGCAAGGGCAACATGGCGATAATAAAGGCACCACCCAAACAACCAAAGTCGGTGACGGTTCAGGCTCGTGTCCAAGAGTCAGTTAAAGAACAGCTCGACCACTATGCGAAGTTCATCGACTCCACGCCGTCATACGTCATCACGGAGGCCCTGAAGGTCCTTCTCAAGCGCGATGACGAATTCAAAACCTGGCTAGGCCAACAGCCGATCAATGGAAAAATTCAAGAGCTTACCGGAGGCGGACTCAAAGAGACCGCGTAACACGATGAACGACGCACCAACACAATTCGACATGCGCGAGAACACAGCGTCGTCAAGACGACATGCCTCGCGCCTTGCAATGCGCGCAACATCTGAAGCAATTGGTGAGGCCGAATTGGTGGAGAACGAAGCCGCAGCGACCGCGTCGCGAATGCCCCGTGGAGAAAGTATTTGACTTGTCGCTGACCGAATCCGCAGCGGCCACAGGGGAGGAGAAAAAAGCGGAAAACCAGCTCCTAACGGTTGACGAAGTGGCGACGCGCCTTTCGGTTAGCCGCAACTGGGTTTACAACCATGCTGACACGATTGGAGGCTATCGTCTTGGAAAGTATCTACGATTCTCATGGCCTAGAGTCCTGGAGCGGTTGAGGCGATGATGACAACCCAGAGCAACGCGCTTTCTCGGAACGGGCAGTGGAACGTTCAGAATTCCTTGACCTCAATCGTAAGTGTATATACATTTACGGATGATATGGGCAGGCCCCGCATCACGCATCACGACCGACGCAGCAAATTGTTTCCACTCAGACTATCGCCCCGCGAGACCGCATTCTTTTCACGCAAGGCTCGCGACCTGGGGGAATCCGTTGCTTCGGTCCTGCGCAATGGAGGAATGCTCTATATCAAAATGAGAGGCAAAGACGGGGCACAGAAGCGAAAGGAGAAAAAACAGTGACTCGTCGTCAATCGTATCAGCAGGGCTATGTGTCAAAGCCGATCCCAACCCGATCCGGTACCGTCTTCAAGATAGGTTATCGGGTGAAGTCGGCTGTTGGGAAGTGGAATCAAAAAGCGGAGACGTTGTACGGGCTTTCCAGTAGGAAGGCAGCCCGTGCCGTCTTAGAAGAACGAATCCGCGGGGCATCCTTTGCGAAGCCTGAAGGCTCAGACCTGAGCCTGAGGGCTTTTGTGGATGCTTGGCGGAAGCCTTACTTGCAGCGCAAAGGTGTGAAGCCATCCACTAGAAAGAACTACGATTCGATCCTGGAACTGCACACCTTGCCTGCCTTCGGCGACCTTCGCATTGATGAAATCGTCCCACTGCACGTCGAGAGATTCATCCAAACAAAAGTGGAAAGCGGGCTTTCAGGAAAGTCTGTCCGCAATTTGCTTTTGGTCTTACAGGCGATCATGTCGCTTGCATTGGACAATGACTTGATCGATCGTTCACCCATTCGGAATAGGCACAAACCAACCGTCGATAAGCAGGAGAAGCCGATTTGGTCTCCTGCTCAGTTGCTGAATATTCTGAGCGCAGCTCCAACGGGCCTCCGGGCATTCTTCGACTGTGTGGCTCTAACCGGAACTCGGTTGGGTGAGGTGCTAGGGTTGAAATGGAAGCACGTTGATTTGGAGCGAAGAATACTCCGAATCAAACATAGTCTATGGCGAGGCCAGATTCTCTCGCCCAAGACGGCTGCAAGCACGCGAGACATCCCTTTGGGATGTGCCCTGAGCGAGACCCTCAAGAATCACCGTGAGAGCTCTTTGCATCAGGGGCCGGATGACTTCGTGTTTTGCAAAAAGGACGGGTCGGCGTTAGACCCAGACGTGCTTCGAAAGGACGCCCTCTACCCAATTTTGGACAGGCTGGGGATTCCGCGAAAGAAGGGCGCGTCAGGCTTTCATACGTTCAGGCATTCCGGTGCGAGTATTGTTAACGACCGGACGGGAAACCTGAAGCTGGCGCAAAAGTTCCTCGGGCACTCCAAGATCAAGATGACCGCAGACATCTACACCCACACCTCTGCGGAAGCGGAACGTAACGCTGCAATCGCTCTAGAACGGGCAATCTACGACGATTTGTTCCCAGTTGTTCCCAATATCGAGAACAGGAACAACTCTGTGGCGTTAAATGAGGCGAAGGAATTTTTTACGACTCAACTCGTAACTGTAAATAAGAAGGGCGCTTAGAGGATTCGCCTCATAAGCGCCCATGGTTGCGGGGGTCAGATTTGAACTGACGACCTTCGGGTTATGAGCCCGACGAGCTACCAGGCTGCTCCACCCCGCGTCATTGATACTACGCTACTCGGCCCTCGTCTGCAAACTGCCTAGTACCTGCCCCTTTGCCGTCACCGTCGCATGGAATTTACAAAACTCGTTAGTGCAGTTTGGCTAAAAAGCCAAAAATCTCCGAGTTCCTGTGCATTTAGAGGTGCAATGTCTCAGACGCAGAGTCTCATGGAAAAATGTCTGAAAATAAGTGCACGCTTGCACGTGACGAGACGTTTGGAACCCTAAGACTATCTGGATCTTCGACACCACGCGCCGACCCTTACAGTCATACAGCGGTCCGTCAGATCATCGCTGGCAATGGGCAAGTATTGCGTCCCGTTCAGTAGGAGTTCCGCGAGAGGGAATGGCTGCGCTTCACGCCTAAGAATTCCTACCAGGTATTGTAGGCTGTCCCTTCGAACGGCGAAATCCGATCCGAGTTTGAGTGTACGTCCACAATCCCCGTAGTCACTTGGTCTGGACTCATCACCACGTTGTCGAATTGCGGCACCCAATCTTTGGCCCGAGTCATTGGATCGACGGGAACCGACGCCAGGTATCCGGCCTGCTGAAGATCGTCCAACGATTGCGGGGCCGCCTGCTTATCGAGCGTATACTGGTCAATCGTCTGACGCATCACCTGCAAGTTATGTTTCAGAACCGCTTCCCGCCCCCGCTGTATGCTCTTCTCGTAACTCTGCGCCGCCATTCCTATCAGAATCAAGATGATCGTGATTACGATCATCAACTCAATCAGCGTGAAACCGTTGTTGAATACACCAGCACCGCGTTTCCGCATGGCGCCGCCACTAGCCACGTGCCGCCTGACTTTATTCATCTCAACACCTTGACTGCACTACCAATCGCTATATCTTGTGCCATCGAGTGCCGTGCCTGTTGATTTCGTATAGACATCGAAAATGTTCTTGCCGCACCAGCTTGTCGAGTCGGGGTCATCGGACACGCAACGCAATCCCCAGTCGGCTTGTCCGGTCATTGGGTCCACGGGAATCTTGCGCAGAAAGCGCAGCTTCTTGTCGTCCCCCGCCCCAAGTTGTACTCCTTTCACCAGCGTATCCAAATCCGGCGGATAATTCTCGCTCCCGACCTCTGTTCGGAACTTATGCTGATCGGCCAGGTCTTTATACCGGTCTACCGCATCCTTCATGGTCCGCAAATCGTAACGGAGTTCCGACTCCTTTTGCCTTATCACCGTGTAGCGGAAAACCGGCAGCGCCATGGAGGAGAGAATAAGAAGGATAGAGCAAGCAATAATCAATTCCAGAAGCGTCATTCCTGTTGTCGAGGAAAGGCGCGGCTGGCGATTGCGTGGATTGGAACGAATGTCGCGCCGCAACATCGGTTTTCCTTTTGATTGGACTAGGGCTGAACCTGTACCGTCGCCTCACCAGTGATCAACGGAATCGGTCTCTGCTGCGAATCTTTGGCGTTTTGCTGCACAATCGATAAGTTCGAGGAACCCGGTGCGAGCCCCTTGATCACTATTCCAAGCAATGTGCCGCTCCCGCTCACGCCCTGTGTGTTTGGCTGGCGGGTCGCCGATATGATGGCCTGGCCCTTTTTTTCATCGAGGCTTTTCACGATAGCGATTTCCTGAGTCCCGCCGGACAGGAAGCCGCCGTGCTGTCCCTCGCTCACGGCGTGCTGCACGTCCTCGATGCCGATTACGGCCGGATTGTATTGCAGGAGCATCGGTATCGAGAACAAGTCGCTCACGTTGTCCACTACCACCGCAATCGTTTTTCTCTCGCCCACTTTGAGCGTGAGGGCCTGCGGATCGAATCGCAACTTGCCCGGTTGACCTTGCGGCGGATTCACGGCTGGCGCAGTTGCACCGGGTGTTGGCGCTGCCGTCCCGGGCGGCACCCCGGCCGGCGTTTGCCCCTCGGGCTTCACCGGAACCTGGACAGGTGAGCGGACCTCACTTTCGCGTTTTACTTGAATGTTTGTATCGGAGCCTGAGTAGATTCCTCGCAAATTTTCGAGTGTCCAGTCTGGCAGCCGGACGATGTGCGGAATCATCACGATTAACACTTCATCTTCCGCATGGTCCACGCTTTCGGTGGAGAACAGGTAACGAATGATCGGAATCCTCGCCAACCCGGGCCATCCGTTCAAAGTTTTTGTGTCTGTTCTCTGGATCAGCCCGCCAAGAATATTGGCCTCGCCATCCCTCAAACGAATTTCTTCCTCGGCAACGCGCTGGCTGATGATTGGCTGGCTGATTCCACCGATTAGGGATTGGCCCGTGACAGAAGATACTTCGATCTTCGCTTTCAGACTGACTTCATGGTTTGGGTGCACGCGGGGTGTGACGGTAATATTCACGCCCACATCCTGGTATTGGAATTGTGTGTTGACCAACGGGTTCACCAGGCCAGCGCCGCCCACCGCTCCCACGCCGACGCCGGCCTGGAAGCTTCCCGTGGCAATCGGGATGCGGTCCCCGATCTTGAGTGTCGCTTGTTGGCCGTCCACCGAGCGAATTTCTGGGTTCTGAATGATCTTAGTGTCGCTATCGGTTAGAATCGCAGTAGCCGTAAAGTTCGGCAGTGTGACGCTGTAATCATTGCTGTTCAAAGTCCTCAACGTGTTAAACGTAATGTTGTTCGTCGTTGTTGATGTTGTTGTCGAGCCGCCGGTCGTCGTTGTCGCGTTCGGGTTTATCGCGACTGACGCACTTTGCCCTGGCAGGACTCCTAAGGTCCTCAGACGATCTGTGCGCGCCTCCAGCACCTCCACCTGAATCACTACTTCCGGCTTGGCTTTGTCGATGTCGTCGATCACCTTGCCTATCAGTGTCAGTACGTCCGGAGTCGCGCGGACAACGATCGCATTTTGCGAGTTGAGCTGCGCAATGCGCCGCAAATCGAAGAATTGACGCATTCCGGTCACGATCTCTGTCAGGTCCTGGGGTGTCACCGTGTTGGCCAGATAAAATGTCTTCACCACCTCTTCTTCATAGTCCTTCCGCTTTTGCGCCTGGTCTGGAAAGACTAGGATGATGTTCTCCGTAATAGGCTTCCACGCTGCTTTGCTCTCAAGGGATACAATCTCCAAAGCCTGCTCCAAGGTCACGTTATTCAAATCCACCGTGATTCGCCGGGCTGGGAAGTCCGGGTCGTAAATAATCGTCAGTCCTGCCAGCTTCCCGATCGTGTCGAACACAATCCTGGAGTCGTTGGACGCCTTATAGTTGATCGGCGCTTTTGAGAGTGGCTTGAGCTCCGGCGGCGCCGACATCAACTTTTCCGTGTCGTACTCCGCGATCGGGGGCGTGCCATCCGCCCCATGGTTTTGCTCCGCGATCATAGCCAAGGTCTTTTTCAGTTCCTGACTCGCGATCGCACTCGACGGATCAATCATTTGTGCCCGCTGGAATTGGGCTGCCGCTCCCTGCAGATCCCCGTTTTCCCGCTGCTTCACGCCTTGCTTAACGTGTTGCTCCCCGGCCAGGAAGCGTATTTGATTGGCCCTGATTTTGTAGCCGGCGTTGTTGGGGTCGGACTTCAGCGCCTTCTGGTAGAATTCCAGCGCGGCATCGTAATCCTCGAGCGTCTCCGCCTTGCGTCCTTTGCTATAATCCGTTTGGCCTTTCGGGCAGCCCGCCGCGAACAGACCGATTCCGACGCATAGAACGACAATTCGACAACTGCGCATTTATTCTCCGGGGGCTCGGCTTTTGACCTTTGCAGTCTATCATCCGGTTTAGAACACCAGCAAGACGCGGAAGGTTGGCTGTCCTACTTCAGATAATATGGTTTTTTGAGGCCGCGTTCTTCAAAAGCGTAGCTAGAATTTAACACTCCAGTTATGATGGAAAATCGTGCCCAAGACCGCGAAAAAAACCGAGAAGGGAACTAAATCCGGCGAGCAAATTGTTGCACAAAACCGCGCCGCCTCCTACAATTTTCACCTGCTGGACAGGTTTGAGGCCGGCCTGGTCCTCCACGGCACTGAAGTGAAGGCTCTGCGCGAAGGAAAAGCGAATATCCGCGACGCCTATGTCGATTTCAAGCCCAGCGGCGCGTGGCTCGTTAACGCGCACATTGCCCAGTACATGCCCGGCGGTCCGTGGAACCACGAGCCTCTTGGTTCGCGGAAGCTCCTCCTTCATAAGAACGAAATTTACAAGCTCGCTGGCCGCACCCAATCCAAGGGCTTGACCGTTATTCCCCTGCGCATCTACTTCCGCAACGGACTCGCAAAAGTCGAAATCGCCTTGGCGCAAGGCAAGAAATCGTGGGACCGCCGCCAGGACGAGCGCGACAAAGAAGCGCGCAGGGAAACTGAAAAAGCAATGTACAACAACCGGAGGCGATAAGAGAACCATGCAAATCTCGTTAGCAACCCAGCCGTTCGCAACCATCGAAACCGAAGCTCTCGTGACCCATGTTTTTGAGGACACTGACCCCGTGCAAGGCCGCATTGCGGAGATCGACCAGGCGGCGAATGGCCTGCTCAAGAAACTGGCAAAGAGCGGCGAGCTCACGGGCAAAACGCTCGAGATGACCCTGATTCACGCGGCGGCGGGATTGAAGGCCGCGCGGATGCTGCTTGTGGGGGCGGGGAAGCGCGAAAAATTCGATTCGGCGGTGCTGCGCAAGGTTTCCGGAGCTGCGCTGCGCTATTTGAAGTCGCGGGGTGTGCACAATTTTGTTTTTGCCGCGCGCGAAAACGGCGCGACGGAGGATACTGCGCAAGCCATCGCCGAGGGCGCAATCGCCGCGGACTTTGAATCGGACAAATACAAGACCGACAAGAAAAACGACAAGGCAATCGATTCCGTCCTGCTCGCCGGGTATTCTGATGCCGAGCGCGCTGCCGGCGAGAAAGGTTTGGCGCGGGGGCGCATCATCGCGGAATCGCAAAATTTTGCCCGCGATCTGATCAACGAGCCCTCCAACAAACTGACGCCAAGAATTCTTGCGGAAAAAGCCGAAGCCATGGCCAAGCAAGCCGGCCTCGCCGTAGAAATTCTCGACGAAAAAAAAATCGCCGACCTCAAGATGGGCGCGCTGCTGAGCGTCGCACAAGGAGGGCCTGAGCCGCCACGCATGATCGTCATAACCTACACCCCGCCGAATCCAAAGTCAGGAGCGCCGGTGATTGGCCTCGTCGGAAAAGCGGTGACGTTTGACACCGGCGGCATTTCCATCAAGCCTTCCGAGGGCATGGAAAAAATGAAGTACGACATGGCCGGCGGCGCCACGATGATTGGCGTGATGCGCGCGCTCGCAGCGCTGAAACCAAATGTGAAAGTGATCTGCGTGGTGCCCTCCACGGAAAACATGCCGGGCGGCAAGGCACAGAAGCCTGGCGACATTCAGACCGCCATGTCCGGCAAGACGATTGAGGTTCTGAATACGGACGCCGAAGGGCGGCTGATTCTTGCCGACGGCGTGCACTACGCAAAGCAACTTGGCGCGACGCATCTTGTGGATGCAGCGACGCTTACCGGAGCGATTGTAGTGGCGCTGGCGAGCATCAACGTGGGAGTTTTCAGCGGCGCCGATCAATCGTGGACCGACAAAGTTCTCGCTTCGGCGAAAGCGGCCGGCGAAAAAATGTGGCAACTTCCGATGGACGACGAGTACCGCGAATTCATCAAGGGCACGGTCGCCGACATTCAAAATATCGGCAGCGGCAAAGGCGGCGGCTCGATTACGGGAGCGTGGTTCATTCGCGAATTTGCGGGCGACACGCCGTGGGTGCACTTGGACATTGCCGGGACCGCCTGGAACGACGACGCCAAGCCGTGGCTTGCCAAAGGGCCGACGGGCGTTGCCTTGCGAACGCTCGTGCATCTCGCGATGTCGTATTAACAGGCTCATTTTTTCGTAGTGCGGCGACCGCGGGCACGAGGTATCGTGACCCTACATTTTTTCGGGGGCCTCGATGCCCAATAATCCCAGGGTTTCTACCAATCGGGCTTCCACGAATTCCGTCAGGCGCAACAGGAACGCCCGTTTCTGCTCGTCGAGTTCCGTGAGGATGTGGTGCTTGTGGTAAAAATTGTTAAATGCTTGAGCCAATTGAAACGCAAACTTTGCTACGAACGCGGGTTCTTGCGCGTTGATCGCGGCATCCACAGCATTGTCGAGCGAACCTGCGCTGAGGAGCAATTCCCACAGGCCGTTTCCATCCGGCCCGCCAAATAATGCGGCTACCGTGTCTGGAGTAACGGCGACATTCGTTGCCCCGGCATCGGCGCCCTTGCGACGAATCCCGCGAATGCGCACGACGGCATACTGGCAATATGGGCCGGTCTCGCCCTCAAAACTTAGCGCATCTTTGAAATCGAAGGCGATGATGGAGTTGCGCGTGAATTTGAGGAGGAAAAAGCGCAGGGCGCCGACGGCTATCGCGTGGGCGGTTTTCTTCTGCTCGGCTTCGGGCATTTCGGCGTGGCGTTGTTGGACTTCGGCGAGCGTGGCCGCCTCGAGTTTGTCGATGAGGTCATCGGCTTTGACGCCGAATCCTTTGCGGCCACTGACTTGGATAAAGGGGAGCTTGGCTTCCTCGGGCGAGAGTTCGTAGCCCATTTCGGCGGCGCAGCGGGGCGTCAGCACGACGAATGCATAGGACAAGTGAATGGACTTGTCGGCGGCTTCGGCGTGGCCGAGGCGACGCAAGGCTTCGGCGACGACATCTTGCACGTAAGACTGGCGCGTATCGATGACGTTGTAAACCGCACTTGCGGGCTCGGCGAAATGCGGCGCGGCCAGATCGTTCTCGATGGTGGTTGTGGCCCAAACGGTTTCGCCTTCGGGCGCGGCCGGCCATTTGCGATAGTTGAAATCCTTGCCGAGAAGGCCGAATTTCCAGAGCTGGTAGGCAATGTCTTTGCCGACGTAGGTGACGGTGCCGTTGGAGCGAACGATGATTTTGTCCTGAATATTCTCCTCCTCATCATCGGAGGAAGTTAAGGAGGTAGAGGAAGTAGATGAGGTTGCGGAAGAAGACGGCCCTGCACTGGGGTTGCGGGCCTGGTCCTTTACTTCCTTTGCCTCCTTTACTTCTTCACTCCACGGCATGATCCAGCAGCCGGCCATTTTTCCGGCGCTCACGAGTTGAACGACGCCGGATTTTTTCAGCAGCTCGAAGGCGGCATCCCAGAACTTGAGGTGGAGGATTTCGCTCTCCCGCGCCAAAAGCTCATAGAATATTCCAAGGCGGGCCATCGTTCGCAGATGCAGGCTGACGATGGTGTCGGCGACGACTTGGGCGACTTCGGCCTCTTCGCCCCGGTCTTCTTCAATGGCTTTGAGGGTGCGGGCGCGAAGTTCGGCGGCGCGCGATTTGTCGTCTTCCAGGAAGTGGGTGACTCTGGCGTAGAGATCCCAACAGAAGTAATCGAAGCGCGGCTGCATGGCGGCCATTTTCACGCTAACCGGAGTGAGGCGCTCCATATCGAGGAAGCCGATCACTACGTCGGCCACCTGCACGCCGGTATTGTCGATGTAGTTCTGGATCTGGACGGAATTTCCGGTGTGGCGGAGCACGCGGGCCATGGTGTCGCCGAGAACGGCGTTGCGGACATGGCCGATGTGCGCGGCTTTGTTGGGATTGATGCTGGTGTGCTCGACGATGATCTTCCCCGGCGCTTTGCCCAGCTTTTTTTTCTGATCTTCTCCGCGTTGTTCTTTCCAGGCCTGCTCCCAGAAAGAGGCGCGGTCAAAGTACGCATTTAAGTAGCCCGCTCCTGCGACTTCCACACGGGCGATGCCATCGACCTTGCCAAGACCGTTGGCAATCTCTTGTGCAATGATCCGCGGCGCCTTCTTCAGGCGCTTGGCCAGCTCGAAGCAGACGGGCGAGGCGGCCTCGCCCATTTCGATTTTGGGCGGGCGATCAAGGACGATATCGAGGGAAATCGAGTAGTGCTCCTGAATATGGCGCGCGAGAGCGTTGCGGAGGCGGTTGGCAATTGTCAGATACACAGTCCCTCGTAGGAAAAAGAGAAGTGAGTATAAGTGGAGGGCAGGAATAGCGTCAAAAGGTAACGGAGAGGGGGAAGAGGGGTGTGTGCAGAGTACCCCCCACCCCGGGTGTTTTTCGTAAGAGTGGCAAACAAAGGGTTTACGCGTGAAAGTTGTGCAAGAATATCAAAACAAAGGATTTCAAAGTCCAAGGAATGAAAGAGTTGCGTTTGCCTTGTAAGAGTGGCAAATAAAGGAGTTAGAGGCGCGACTTGGGCGGGAATTCGGGATGTTCTGGTGCCATGGGACTTAAGGGGGACCACGTGGCGAGAGAACATGAGTCGTTCGGCACGAACCATCGTGCGCTTGAATCTTCAGAATTATATCATAAGCATTATCTTTGTCAAGTAATTACTGGTAAGAACTTTCTTTCCAGCAAGATAGCGGCGGCCGAGAGTTGCAAACCAGCGGAGGAATTCTTGAAAACCCTTCAGACACGGAGCCTAGACCAATCTAAATTGGCGTCCAGATCGCCCGGCGATGCCGCGGCGGAGTTTGACACACTTTGGTTGCGCCGATAGTATCGATATTTAATTAAGAGCCTTCCTTGAAGGCTTTCAGCAAGGGCGCGGATTTTTGAAGTGCACGGTCCCTCCGCGAGGCGGCGTCCCATGAAACTTGCGTATTTTGATTGCTTTAGCGGAATTAGCGGAGACATGACGCTGGGGGCGCTGGTCGATGCCGGTTGCGCGGTCGAGCAGCTTCGTGAGGGATTGCGCGGTTTACAGGTTCCGGGATGGGAATTAACGGCCGAAAAGGTTTGGAAGAATGGGATGGCAGCGACGTATGTGAATGTAAAGACGGAGGATCAGTCGACACACCGGTCGCTCAACGCAATTTTGGAGATTTTGCAAAGGTCACAGCTCGCTCCAGCTGTGCGCGAGCGAGCCGCGGCGATTTTCCAGAAACTGGGGGAAGCGGAAGCTGCTGTCCACGACGTACCGCTCGAAAAGATTCATTTTCATGAGGTTGGGGCGGTGGACGCAATAGTGGATATTGTCGGCGCGTGCATCGGGTTTGAGGTGCTCGGGATCGAGAAGTTTGCGTGTTCGCCTTTAAACGTCGGCGGGGGCACTGCGAAAATGGCACACGGAGTTCTGCCCGTGCCAGCCCCAGCTACGGCTCGATTGCTGACAGGCAAGCCGACGTACTCGAACGGGGTGCAGAAGGAGCTGGTGACACCGACGGGTGCGGCGATCATTGCGACACTTTGCGACGCTTTTGGGCCGCAACCAGCGATGAGCGTATCGGCGATCGGCTATGGCGCGGGCACGGCGGACCTTGAGGGCCAGCCGAATGTTCTGCGGATAATGGTCGGGGAGGCGGCGGAGAAGAAGGTTGCGGGCTTCGATGAAGAGATCGGGGTGATCGAGGCCAACCTCGACGACATGAACCCGCAGATTTACGGCTACTTTTTGGAAAAAGCGCTTAGTGCGGGCGCGCTGGACGTTTACACGACGCCGGTGCAGATGAAAAAAAACCGGCCGGGGACGCTGTTGACGGTTTTGTGCAAACCGCAGGACACGAATACGCTGATGTCGCTGATTTTTGCGGAAACGACCACGTTTGGCGCGCGCACCTATCGAGCACAGCGGCGGGTGCTGCCACGCGAATGGGTGAGCGTGGCGACGGAGTACGGCGACGTACGAATCAAAGTGTCGCGCGTAAACGGGAGGATCCTCCATGTCGCGCCGGAATACGACGATTGCCGTAAACTGGCCGTCGAGAAAAATGTGCCGTTGCAGCGGGTGATTGCTGAGGCGATGCGGAATTACGAGAGGAGTTGAAAAGGAGAAGATAGAAATTCGAAAAACGAAATTCGGAATACGAAATTCCAGGAGCGAAAAGCGGGGCGCTGGGGAAGAGAGCGGAGAAGAATGGCGGGGAAACCAAAATATTATCTGACGACGCCGATCTACTACACGAACGGCTTGCCGCACATCGGGCACACCTATTCGACGATCGTGTGCGACACCATCCGGCGGTACAAGCGGATGCTCGGATACGACGTGGTGATGACTACCGGGACGGACGAGCACGGTGTAAACGTTGAGCGGTCGGCGAAGAAGGCGGGCGTTGCTGAATCCGAGTTTGTGGCGAAAATGGCCGGGCAGTGGAAGGCGCTTTGGGATGAGCTAGGAGTCCAGGGCGACGAGTTCATTCGCACGACGGACTTGAAACACGCGCACACGGTGCAATGGCTTTTCAAACTTTGCCGTGAAAATGGGTTCGTTTATCCAGGGCACTACACGGGCCAATATTGCATTTACGATAACGCCTATGTGGACGTGAAGCCCGGGGAGAATTGTCCGGATTGCGGGCGTCCCACAGAAACGGTCACCGAGCCTAACTATTTTTTTAAACTATCAGCGTTTCAGAGGCCGCTTCTGGACTGGTATGCCAAGCACCCGGATTTCATTCAGCCGGAATCGCGCCGGAACGAGGTGTTGAGCTTCGTCGAAGGCGGGCTGCGCGACTTAAGCATCACGCGGACGACGATTCGCTGGGGCATTCCGGTTCCTGGCGAAGAGCCGCACGTGTTTTATGTTTGGTTCGACGCGCTCACGGCGTATCTGAGCGCGGTGGGCGGGCCGAACTATGAGAAATCCGGCTACTGGCCCGCCGATTTGCATCTGGTTGGCAAGGAGATCATTCGCTTTCACGCAGTATATTGGCCTGCGTTTTTGATGGCCGCCGGTTTGCCGCTGCCAAAACAGATCTGGGCGCATGGCTGGCTGTTGATGGACAGCGCGAAGATGAGCAAATCATTGGGGAATGTGGTGCGGCCGCGGCCGATTGTGCATGTCCTGGGCATGGATGCGCTTCGGTATTATTTGCTGCGCGAAACGGTTTTTGGGCAGGACGGGAATTTCAGCTACGACGCGCTGGTCACGCGATATAACAGCGACCTCGCCAATGGGATGGGGAATCTGGCCAGCCGCACTGCGGCGATGATCGAAAAAAATTGTTCTGCCAAAATTCCAAAACCCGGTGCACTGCAGCCGCAAGACTTGGCGCTCGCTAGGGAAGCGCAGGCGGCTATCGGCGAAGTCATGGAGCAGTACAACAATCTGGAATTCTCGCGGGCACTGGAATCGATTTGGTCGCTGATCTCCGCGGCGGACAAATATTTGACGGTGGAGAAGCCGTGGTCGCTCGGCGAAACAGGCGACGATCAAGAGCGCCGCGCCTCGGTACTCTGGACAACGGCTGAGGTCTTGCGCATTGTCACCGTGCTCACGCACCCCGTTTTGCCGGAAAGCACTGCAAAAGTGTGGGCGTTGCTTGGCCAATCCGGCGCAATAGGCGCATCTGCATTGGACGGTCTGCGCTGGGGACAGCTTGCGCCAGGCACGGCGCTTGGAAAATCTCAGGCATTATTTCCGCGTATTGAAAAGGCAGAAGCAATCGAGAGGATGGAAGCCATGGAAAAAGAAGCACAGAACGCACCTTCGCCTGTTGTGGCGACAACGCCTGCAGCTGCGCCGCTCGCGGCAGGAACGGCCGCCGCCGCGGCTGCAGCTCCCGCCGCGAACGAAAAAATAGGCATCGAGGATTTCGCGAAAGTCGAAATGCGCGTCGGGCAAGTGAAAACCGCCGAGCGCATTGTTGGCGCGGACAAATTGCTGAAGCTGACTGTTGATATCGGCACGGAGATACGGCAGATTTGCGCGGGGATTGCGCAGTTTTATGAGCCGGACAAATTGGTTGGGCGCAAGGTCGCCGTTGTCGTGAATCTCGCGCCTCGCAAGCTCCGCGGTGTGGAGTCCAACGGCATGATCGTGGCCGCCTCGGTCGGTCCGGAAGGCCGCCCGGTTCTGGTTGGCTTCCCCGATGAAGACGTTGAAATCGGAGCACGCCTCAAATAACGCGGAAACAATTTTGATTGCGCGCGAGCCGCGAGGACGGCGATGGAAGAGAACAGGCAAGATTGCCTGTTCCACAAGACCATGGAACTGATCGATTCACATGCGCACATTGATGCTCCTCAGTTTGATGGAGGTCGCGATGCCATGTTGGAACGCGCGCGAGCGGCGGGCGTCACTACCTTGCTGGCTATCGGGACAGGACCGGGGCCGGAGAAATTAGATGCCGCTTTGCCGTTTGCGGAGCAGCACGATTGGATTTACGCGACCGTAGGGATTCATCCGCACGAAGCAAAAGAAGTGAAGCAGGCGCATCTGGATGAATTGGCTCAGCTCGCGAAACATCCAAAGGTGATCGCTTGGGGCGAAATTGGGTTGGATTATTTTTACGATCATTCGCCGCGCGAGGTGCAAGAGAGCGTGTTCCGCGATCAGATGGCGCTGGCTGCACAGGCGAAGCTGCCGATTATCATTCACTGCCGCGACGCTTGGGCGGATTGCTTGCGGCTAATCGAAGAAGTTTGGCGTCCTACCGGACTTGGCGGAATACTGCATTGCTTCACCAGCACCCTTGAAGATGCCAAGCTCGGCGTAGACATGGGCTTCTTGATTTCCTTTGCAGGCAATTCAACCTATCCGAAGACGCAGAATCTTCGAGACGTAGCGAAAGCTTTGCCGCTTGAAAACATTTTGATTGAAACGGATTCGCCGTATCTTGCGCCGCAGGCGTACCGTGGAAAACGGAACGAACCGGCATACGTTGCGGAAGTAGCGCGCACGCTTGCGAGTGTGAGAGACTTACCCGCGGAAGAATTCGCCGCCCGGACAGCAGGGAATTTCCGGCGCTTCTTCCGCCTTTCCCAGCCGTCCATGTCTGCGGCTGCGGAGTCTCGACCATGAATGCAGGCCAAGGGAGGAAGGCTATCGCGCTGCTCACTGCCAAAGAGATTTTTGATCTTGTCCGCGACGACCTGGTTTTGGTTGAGGAAGAGCTCGCGCGACAGAGCGCTGGCGCGTTCGAGCCTGTTTCGGAAATTACGAGCTACCTTCTCGGCGGTGGAGGGAAGCGGCTGCGCCCCGCGCTTCTGCTTCTTTGCAATGCGTATACGGGGCAGCGCAGTCCGGGGGCGATCCGCCTGGCGGCGGTCGTGGAGCTGCTTCACAGCGCTACGCTGATTCACGACGACGTGATTGACAGCGCGAACACCAGGCGCGGACGCCCTTCCGCGAATTCGCGCTGGGGCAATCATCGCAGCGTCCTTGCGGGCGATTGGCTTTACATGCAGTCATTCCAGATGGCGCTGGAAGAAAGGAATTTTCGCATTCTGGATATTCTCATTGATCTCACCCAGAAAATGGTGGAAGGCGAACTGATTCAGCTGGCAAAGATTGGGCGCATCGATGTTACCGAGGACGATGCGCTGCGGCTCGCGACGTATAAGACGGCGTGCCTCTTCAGCGGCTGCGCGCGGTTGGGCGCGGTGCTCGGCGGCCTGGAAGGCGCGGAGGAGGAGGCGCTGGCCGATTACGGCCGTTACGCAGGCCTGGCATTTCAGTTGGTGGACGATCTGCTGGATTTTACAGCTTCGACGGAGCAGCTCGGGAAGCCGGTGTTGAGCGATTTGAAAGAAGGAAAGGTCACGCTGCCGCTGATCTACGCCATGGACAATGGCCATCGAGACGCGCGCGGGCTTGTGGCGCGAGTGCTCGAAGAGAAAGAATTCAATTCGGTGCGCGCGGAGACGATTGTTTCGTTGGTTCACGACTCCGGGGCGCTCGACCGGACGAGGAATCTTGCACATGAATATGCGCACCGGGCTAAAGCCTGTTTGGAAGGGCGCGGGGATTCGGAGTATGCGCGGGCGCTGCTGACTTTGCCGGATTTTATTCTCGAGCGAGAGAACTGACGGCCGAGGTTTGCAAAGAGCGGGCTCGGTGTGCAGAGCGCCTACGACTGAAACAGTGAGAACGTAAACCACTGGAACCGCACGCGGCATTGCTCATGTTGCCCTTCAAACTTGTTTATCACAAAGGCTACGACTTAAATCTCGGCGAGCATGTTTTTCCTTCGCAGAAATTCCACCTGATCGCAGAAACTCTTGTGCGGGAGGGAATTGCGACCGGCGAGGATTTCCTTACGCCAGAGCCCGCATCGGACGAAGACATTCTCCGCGTGCACACCGCCGATTGGGTACGAAAGCTGAAGACCGGCACGCTCTCCGCGAGCGAGATCATGAAACTGGAGATTCCGTATTCGCGCGAGGCGGTGGAAGCGTGCTGGCTTGCCGCCGGCGGCGCGATCCTTGCGGGACAGTCGGCGCTGCGCGACGGTTTTGGATGCAACCTCGGCGGCGGCTTTCATCACGCGTATCCCGGGCATGGCGAAGGATTTTGCGCCATCCATGATGTTGCGGTGGCCATTCGAAGGCTGCAGCACGACGGAGAAATTCGAAAAGCCATGGTAGTTGATACGGATGTGCATCAGGGCAATGGGACTGCGGCGATTTTTGCCCATGACGAATCGGTTTTCACGCTCTCGATTCACCAGGAGAATAATTATCCGGCGCACAAGCCGCCCTCGGATGTGGACCTCGAGATGGCCGACCGCGTGGAGGATGACGAATATCTTGGAGCGTTGATTCCGGCTGTTCAGACGGCGTTGGACGAATTTCGGCCAGAGATACTTTTTTATGTCGGCGGGGCAGATCCGTTTTGCGAGGACCAGCTTGGCGGATTGTCACTCACGAAGGGCGGACTTAAAACGCGCGACCGGAGAGTGTTTGAAGAAGCGCGGCGGAGAGGGATTCCTGTTGCGACAGCCCTGGCCGGTGGATACGCACGGCGCATCGAAGATACGATACGAATTCATGTGAATACGATTCTGGCTGCGCGGGAGGTCGCGCTGGCGTTCCCTGCGGCTTCGGCGGCGGAGGGTAAGCAGGCTAGCGCGAGCGAGAACAGCCGAAGTCATTCACCCAATTGAGAGGTTTTTTCATGATGCGTTTCAGATTGCGGATTATTACCTGCTTGTTAGTTTTCGGAGCCTTCTTCGTGATGGGACTAGTCGCGGCGCGGCCAGGCACAGCCCAGACGCCTGCGGACCCGGCGAAAAAGCTGAAAGTATACATCTCGGTGGATATGGAGGGCGTGGCGGGCGTAGTAACCGCTGATCAGTTAGTTCCTGGTGGATTTGAATACGAACGCTTTCGGCATTTCATGACGGATGAGACGCTTGCAGCCGTTCGAGCGGCAAAAGAGGCGGGAGCGGGCGAGATTGTGGTAAGCGACTCACATGGAAACGGCGAGAATTTATTGATCGAGGAATTTCCGAAGGATGTGCGTATTGTACGGGCCTGGCCGCGGCACGGCGGGATGATGGCCGGGCTGGATTCCAGCTTCAACGCCGCGATATTTATCGGCTATCACGCGTCCACGACGAATCTGAACGGCGTTCGCGCGCACACGTTTTCTAGCGCGCATTACACGCGCGTAACGTTGAATGGGAACGCGGTGACGGAAGGGGAATTTAACGCCGCTTATGCAGGCGCAAAGGGCGTCCCGATTGTTTTTGCTTCGGGCGATGACGCGGCGGTGGAAGAGATCAAATCGCGCCTTGGAAACATCGAGACGGTGGACACGAAGAATTCGCTGAGTTTTCATTCCGCGGAGACGCTTACGCCCGCGGCATCCTGCGGAAAAATCCTTGCGGGCGTGAAATCGGCGTTAGGCCGGCTGCGCGAGTTCAAACCCTACGTGGTTAAAACTCCGGTAACGCTGGAAATTACATTCAAGAACTACATGCCGGCTGAAGTGCTCAGTTATCTGCGAATCGTTCAGCGCGTGGATTCGCACACCATCCGGTTCGTGGGCAAGGACATGGACGAAGTGGACGATTTCGAGGAATTTATATCGAACTATGGCGCTGATTTGGCGCCCTGAGGGAACTTCTCCGCGCTTTCTTTTTGGGCCGTCAAGGCGCGACGGATCGCACTGGACAATTCCGTTTCGACATCGTCGGGATCAAATCCCTCGGCGCGATAGGCAATCTTTCCGGTGCGATCAAGCACAACGACCGTTGGAAAGGAATTGACAGCGAGGAGCCGGTCCAGCCCATCCGCAAAAACCACTGTTGTGCGTGGTTTTTCCTCCTCGAGATAGGGCGGCACCAGGCTTTCATCTTCATCGCAGTCCGCGGCAAGGAAGACAATATCCGCGATCCCGTGGAACTGCGCGGCGACGCCTTCGAAATGCGGCTCCATCGCGCGGCACGGGCCGCACCACGTGGCCCAAAAATTCACGACTACGATTTTCCCTTTCTGTTCCAAGAGCGAATAAGGAGAACCATCCCGGGCGTTTCGCAACATGAACTCATAGGGTTCTTTAGCGGCGGCGTTTCGCTTTGGTTTCGGCGCATCCGAGGACGCAGAGACCTCGTCGTATGCGCGCAAGAGATAGTCGCCGAGACCCTGGTCGGAGCCATGCGCGAGGCGCCAGACATTGCCCAGCTTTTGGCGTATTTCCTTGCGAATTGCGCCACCACCGGAGGCGTCGGCCAGGGCAAACGCTCGTGCATACTCCCGGATGGCGCCTGCGAAGTCCTTATTCAGTTCGGCAATTTCGCCGAGTTTCTCTCCTGCCGCAGCACTCGGGGACAGCGCCATGCCAGCCCGAAAGTCCTTTTCGGCAGCGGCGTTATCGTGGAGCTTGAAGGAAAGCCTGCCGCGGAGCGCGAGAATGTTCATCTTGTCGCGCTTCTGTTCAGACGCCCATTCTTCCTTCGAGATTTTGGGAGATTTGTCTTCGGCGCTGCTGCGGCCGATGTAGTCCAAGACCCGCGAGGCATAGCTAACGGCGCGGCGCAGGGCCGGTTCGTCGCCAGTTCGCTCGAGGAGCTGAATGGCGAGTACGGTCATGGAGATGTCTTCGGGTGCAAGGGCGACGATGCGCTCGGCATAATCGGCTGCACGGCGCGAGTCCTGCAACTGCAGGCAGGCTTCAACAAGAGCGCGGTAAATTTGAGGGCGCTTGCTTGCTTCCGGATATTTTTCGAGGAATTCCTCGAGGTTGTGGACGAGGGCGACGCGATCATTCCCGGCGCTATCGATCGCTTGTTGCAACTGCTCGCTTTCGGAAGGGGTTTTTGTGGCAGGAGGTTGTTTGGGAGAGGAAGATTTCGACCCTTGAGTTTGTTTCGTCTGACTTGCAGTTTGCTGAGCGATGGCGAAAGAGCTCAGAGGACACAATTGCACGATCGCAAATAGAGCGAGCAAAAGGGCTGGACGTTGCCACAGGAAGCTCACAAGATAGAATTCTAATCTGTTTGCCCGGAAAATGCCGAACTGCGTTGGAACTTTGTAGCGCTGCCTTAGGCCGGGGGCTGAAGGGCAACAGATTCAGCGCCTTGCAATTCGATGGCACCTGAGACCGTATGAACTTCCACGCGTCCGCCGCCGTCACCCATGTGCGCGCGCAACGAGTGTTTGCCCTGTTCTTCAATCACGATAGGGATTTGTGTGCGAATTTGGCCGGAAACGGCGCCGGCGGAAAAATGAAAGCTCGCACTGGGGGGCACGGCGATGTGCACGGAGCCCGAGACCGTCCTCAACTCCCAATAGCTGTTGCCGCTGGGATTGCCCTGGGCCGTCAAGCTGCCGGAGGTGGAGCGGGCTTTCACGTCCGCGTTGGCCCCATGCACTTCGATCGATCCGCTGGAACTATTGGTGTCCACGCGACCACCCGGATTGCTCACCTGAACGTCCCCTGAGACGGAATGAGCCAAAACATCTCCCTTGGCGTTCGAAACGGTCACGCTCCCGGAAACACTCGTGGCGCGAACGTCATTCCCGCAATCTTCGGCGGTGACTGACCCACTGGTCGAAGATAATTTGACCTCCCGGCCAATGCTCTGCGCGCGAACCGATCCAGACACGGATTCTGCTTGCACAGGGCCGCGGACGTTTCGGACGGATTGCGATCCGGAGACACTCGATGAGCTCACTTCCGCGTCGCGAGGCACTTCGATGGCATAGGCGATAGAAACATTGTGCAGGCGCGCCATCTCTTTGCCGACGCGAACGGTGTCTCCTTTGAGTTCGACGGGAGGGCTGGCAAGGATATCATCCAGGCGGGTCTGTGGGTTCCCAAAGCCAAATCCGGAGACACGGACATCGCCATGCACATGCACTTTGCCGTCGGAACTCCCCACGATAGACACATCACCCGCGACATTCGACAATTCGAGCCGGATGGGGCCGGAAACATCCAATGAGCGGTCGAAGCTGCCGGATACGGAGGGCCCCATTTGGCAGCCTGCCAGCGCTAAAACAAAAGGGAACAATGCGATGAGTGCTTCCAACCTAAGCTGCCGCCTCATTCTTCCTCCAGCGCCAAAATTGGCGCTCCTCTGACCCTTCCTGAAATAAGATACGCAATTGCAGGCGAATATGTTCCGATAGCCCAGCGCGCCGGGAGCCTACTTATCGAACCAAGCTCTCATTCAGCGAACCTTGGCGATAGCCTTCCAGATCCAGAGCAACATAGGTGAACCCAACGCCCTTGAGGCGAGCTGAGATGGAGGCAGCCATTTCCGGCGACATCGCGCGGGCCATTTCCTCCGGTGCAATCTCTACTCGCGCCAACTTTTCGTGCAAGCGGACGCGGAATTGCCGGAAGCCTAGCTCGCGCAGAGCCGCTTCGCCGCGCTCGACCATAGCCAGCCGCTCTGGCGTCACCTCCGTCCCGTAAGGGAGGCGTGAGGCAAGACACGCGGAAGCGGGACGGTCCCAGGTGGGCAGTCCTGCGCGCTGGGACAGCAGCCGAATCTCCGGCTTGCGCAAACCCGCATCGAGCAGTGGGGCAAGGACACGATGTTCCGTTGCGGCGCGGTGGCCGGGACGGAAATCCAAAGTGTCATCGGCATTGACACCGTAGGCTACTGCGGCGAATCCGCGCTCCCGCGCCGTCACGTCCAACACGTTGAATAGTTCGTCTTTGCAAAAGTAGCAGCGATCCGGCGCGTTCGCGCGGTACTTGGGGTTTTCCATTTCGTGCGTTTCCATGAACTCGTGGCGCACACCCAGCTTGCAGACAAAGTCTTCGACCGCGGCGCGGTCATGCGCAGAATAGCTGGGGGAAAGCGCGGTCACGGACAAGGCGAGTTCGCCGATCGCGCGATTCGCGGCCCAGGCGAGGTATGCGGAATCGGCGCCTCCGGAAAGCGCTACGATCAGGGAGGGGAACACAGCTAATTGTTTTAGGAGCAAAAGCTCTTTTTCGGCGGATGAGAGTTGCTCCTGGTCCGAGACGTGGATACGCACCAGTGTATTCATTTCCATCGAGAGTATACCCTACCGCGTGCCTAGTCACTGCGCAGGCGGCGTTCGAATAAGACGCTACTTGAAATCGAGCAGCACGTCGACTAGGTGCTTGTCCGCATCCGTGCGCAGCCAGTGCCCGACAGTCTCATAGTGAACGGGCAACTCGCCGAAAATATCAGCGGGATGGGACTGTAGTTTGGTCAGGAAATTCTCGAATAGAGTTTTGTCAAAGACGGCGCCCTGCGCGGTGGGCCACGCTTGATGAATGTGGTTCTCGCCGGCGAGCGAGAGCCCCGTCAGAACCATAGTGTTGAAGTGATACTGGACTCCTTCGACCACGGAGACATTGTAGGACACCGTGTGCGCCTGATCATCGTAGGAGACGACGGGGTCAATCTTTGTATCGAGATAGCCCAAATGTCCGTACTCTTCCCGCGCGCGATCCCAACCAGCTTCGATCCGCATGCCGTCGGCTACATCCCCAGGTTTCAGTCCTAGTTCATTGGAAAGCGTAATGGACGACAAAACGGAGTTGCCGGACCATTGCACCCCTTTCCAATGATAGACAGCGCCAGTCACAACCGGGACGAAAACGGGAATCTGCTCAGGCAGTTTCTGATTCGGGTTGCCCGTGAGGCGCACCTCTGGAGGGCCGAGCTTAACGCGCAAGTATCCCTGCTGAAGATAGTGCGGCTGCAGTTGTTCGGAGAGAAAAAGATCGATAGTCATCCGCGAGTATGGTTTTCCCAACACCTCGGAGAGTTGCTGCTGCACGGTGTGAGAGGAAGCGAGCGACGGATCACCGAAGTCCAGACTGGCGATGTAGAGCGCCGCGCCCTGGGCGTGGAATTCCTGGACTGTGCCTTCGCCAAGCGGATTAGAGATAAGCTCGTGATCGAGGGTGACATTTAGCTGATGCGATGCCAGCAGATCTTTGACGGCCTCGCTGGCCTGATCCACAACACCGCCGGCTTCGGGGAGAGTGCCATCGAAAGAGGGCAGTTTCTTGCGAATTGCATCGCCCAGCTCGCCGTCAGAAAACCACGGGAGGTTGTCGTAGTAGATCGGAACGCGCCGCGCTTCTTCTAACTGAAAAGTCAGCGTCAGTTCTTCACTGCGCGTCTGGAAAGTGTAGTTCACCTTAGAAAACATTCCGGTTTGTAACAAGCGGTCCGCGGCTGCCTGCAACTCTGCCTTTCCAACCTGGGAGCCTTTTTCGAGCTGAGAGAGCGCGATGACCTGTGGTTCCGAGAGAGTTTTCAAGCCCTCGATGCGAATTTCGTGAAGAACGGCGGTTGCCGGCACTGGTGCCTGCGCGTGCGCGGGGGCCATTGGAATGAACATCGGAGAAACAAGGAGTCCCAGGCAGAACTGGAGCAGGCGCAACATGTTTTTATTTTAGCGGAAAATAGAGCGCGGGCCTATCGGCGAGCAAGAGCAGCGCAAGAAGTGCCAGAGAAGACTATGGGACGGCTTGAATTGCTATTCGACCGTCACTGATTTAGCGAGGTTTCTCGGCTGGTCGACGTCGCACCCGCGACGGACTGCGATATGGTAAGCGAGAAGCTGCAATGGGATGATTTCCAACAAAGGAGCAAGAATTTCCGGCGCAGGAGGCAGTTCGATAATGTGGTCGGAAGCCTTGCGCGCCAGACGGTCTTTTTCAGTCACGATGGAAATGACGATGCCATCACGGGCTTTCACTTCCTGGATGTTCGAAACGCTTTTCTCATAGCGCGTGACGGATTCCGGGTCGCTGTCATCGCGCGTCGCCAAAACGACGACGGGCAGATTTTCGTCGATGAGGGCGTTCGGCCCGTGCTTCATTTCGCCGGCGGGATAGCCTTCGGCGTGAATGTAGGAAATTTCCTTCAGTTTTAGAGCGCCTTCCAAGGCAATCGGATAATGAATACCCCGGCCTAGATAGAGGAAATCGGTGTAGCGGAAAAACTGGCGAGCGAGGTTTTCGTAGAAGCCGGACGCGTCCGCCAGCAAAATGGTTTCCATCTTGTGGGGAATACGCGTGAATTCCTGCATAAGTTTTACGGCAGCGGCGGGTTCCAGCTTTCCGCGAATCTGGCCGAGGTAGGAAGCCAGGAGGAGGAGCGCGGCGAGTTGGGCAGTGAACGCTTTTGTGGAGGCCACTCCAATCTCCGGACCAGCGTGGGTAATGACGGTTCCCGCGGCTTCGCGGGTGATCATCGAACCCATGACGTTGCAGATGGCGAGAGTCGGCGAGCCTTTGGTTTTCGCTTCGCGTTGCGCCGCCAAAGTGTCCGCGGTCTCGCCGGACTGGCTGATGCAGACTGTCAAAGTTTTTGAATCAAGAATGGGATCGCGATAGCGAAATTCGCTGCCGTAGTCGACTTCGACTTGCAAGCGTGCCAGCCGCTCAATCATGAATTTTCCGGCAAGGCCGGCGTGCCAACTCGTTCCGCAGGCGACGATGCGCACCTGCTGGAACTCGCGGAATTGCTGCTCGGAGATTTGCATCTCGTCCAGGAAAATCTTTCCCGAATCCTGGGAGATGCGTCCGAGCAAAGTGTCGCGCACGGCGCGAGGCTGTTCGAAAATCTCCTTTTGCATGAAGTGCTTGTAGCCGCCCTTTTCGGCCATGATGGGATCCCAGGCGACATGGTGAGCGGGGCGATTGACTGGCCGGGCGTCGTGATCCATTACGTGGACGCCATTTTTGGTAAGGACGGCGATATCGCCATCCGCGAGAAAGAACATCTGGCGAGTATGCTCGAGAAGCGCGGGGATGTCGCTGGCGACAAAATATTCTCCATCACCAAGACCTATGACCGAGGGCGGGCCAATGCGCGCCGCGACAATCTTGTGCGGATCACGGGATGAGAGAAACACGAGCGAGTAGATGCCACGCAGCTCTTTGAGAGACTTGCGAACAGCTTCCTCCAGCGGTACGCCTCCCTGCGAATTCTTCTCCACGAGATGCGCCACGACTTCCGTATCCGTTTCGGTGACGAACTTGTGGCCTTCGCGCTGGAGCTGCTCTTTCAGCTCGAGATAATTCTCGATGATTCCGTTGTGGACAACCACGATTTGGCCGGTGCAGTCGCGGTGCGGGTGGGCGTTTTCTTCCGTGGGGCGGCCGTGGGTGGCCCAGCGAGTGTGTCCGATACCATAAGTGCCCTCGAGGGGCGACTTCTGAATGACTTCTTCGAGGTTACGGAGCTTCCCTGGAGCGCGCCGGATCTCCAATTTCCCGTCCTGAGTGACGACGGCGATGCCCGCGGAATCGTATCCGCGATACTCCAGCTTTCGCAGGCCTTCGATAATGACAGGCACTACCTTCTTCGGCCCTATATAACCGACAATTCCGCACATGAGCGGCGTCTCCTGAGAGTTCTATTTCGTAAGACTAGCACGGACCTGCGATGTGCCAGCGGGTTCCTGATGGCGATGTGGCGAATCGTGTCAAGGCTGGAGAAGAGAGTCGGGAGCATGCTGCAGCTTGCAGGAGGTAATCTTG
>JBGPLB010000051.1:0-25752 GCA_041486245.1 Candidatus Acidiferrum sp. | reverse complement strand
GGCAGCCTTCTCCAGAGTGGCGGTATCGAGTTCGGCCTCTTCGGCGGCCAGCTCCAGTTCCTGGTCTTCGTCGACCAGGTCCTTCATCATCTTGCTCAACTCTTCCGTGTTTGAATCTGAACCGCCGTAGAACCGGGAAATGGCCTCACCGATAGCGGACTCGGAGGCCACCACCGGTTCGACGTTGAAACCGGTCATGAACTTGATGTCGTCCATCGCGAAAACGTTTGTGGGATCGGTCATTGCGATGGTCAAGACGGAACCCACGCGCGAAAGGGGGATGACCTGGTAACGCAGCGCCGTGTCTTGTGGGATTAGCTTGATGACGTTGGGATCGATTTCGTAATACTTCAAATTGATGGAAGGAACACCGTACTGACGGGAGAGCACGCCGGTGATATCGTCATCGGTGATGAAGCCCATCTTCGTCAGGCAGCTCCCCAGCTTGCCGCCATTCGCGCGCTGGAATTCCAACGCTTTCTGGAGCTGGTCCTGAGTGATCAGGCTTTCTTTAATTAGTATCTCGCCCAAACGGACGGACATCCGCAGTACTCCCTGCCGGTTTGCACCCATGGTCAACATAGCAAATGGGGGCTGCAAAGGCGTGCGGAAATTAGAAGATAGTTCTGAAATGGCTAATACCTGTCCTCACGGGCAGGTTTCGCGAACGAGGGACAGGCGCTGTTCTTGACTTGCTTTGAAGCCGTGGCTATCGTGCGAAAGAGAGGTTTACGCCCCCTATCGTGCGACAATCAGTTTTTCGTGCGGAGCAACTAATTAAGAGTGCCGGCTTTTTCGGTGGATTCGCTGCGTCGAAAACCCAGCCTTCCCTACACAGCTATTACCGTGCCCATATTGAGGCAGTCGGACGGTCTCATCTGTTCCCCAGTAAGCGTAAAGCGTTTTTGATGACTCGTCTTTATCTGGAAATGAAGGTGGCCACGGCATGAGTCGCCTAGATTCTAAACAGCGCTGGAGCCTGGTCATCGGCGGCATCCTGCTAACTCTGCTGTTCGCCGCTGTGTTTACCTTCGGTTCGCTGGAAGTCCCGTTTGAACCGAAGAGCTGGCGGGCAATGATGCCACTGTTTGCGGTCTCCTGTTTCATGACCGCCGCCCTGATTGTCTTCAGCCTCATTCTCGGCCGCACTATTCTTCGCTTGTGGGCAGAGAGCAGCCGTGAACAGCTCGGCGCGCGTTTCAAAACGAAAATGGTTGTGGGGGCCATGGCGATTTCCCTGTTGCCGATCATTTTCATGTTTATCGTCAGCTACTCGCTAATCAACCGGACGCTCCTGCGATGGTTCCCACGCCCGCTCGAAATTGCCACCGAGGAATCCCAAGAGCTCATGAACGATATTAGCCGTTCGCAATTGCCGCCCCTTCGCCGGCTGGCAATGGGAGTTCAGGAAGACGCCGCGCAATCCGCTGAAGACCAACTGCAGCACGCTCTTGCAAAGGGCGCGGACGCGGAGTGGGTTCTGGATAAGGAAGGCAATGCCGCGCGAGGCGGAGTGGTTTGCGAAAATCAGGCGGAAGACCGGCGCGGCCAGATATGTGCACAGCTAGGAGTATTGGGCAAGATGGTGGAAGTATTGCCTAGCGGCATGGAGGTCTGGGTAGCTGGAGGCAATCATTACTTTGCCGTGCGCGTTCCTGCCCTGCAGAAAGGCAAGACCGTTGGCTACACCGTGGCCGCGTACCGCGCATCGCCGGATTTTCTTGCGCGAATCAATCAAATTCAGACGCAGACGCGCGAATATAATCGTGAGAAACAGGATCTCCGAGCTCTCAAGCGCCAGATGCTTCTCATCCTTCTTCTGTTCACCGTGCTTCTGATTTCCGCCGTGATGTGGGTCGCGCTCTTTCTGGCGAAACAAGTCACTGTCCCCATTCAAGCTCTTGCGGAAGGCACGCGCGAGATATCTGCGGGAAATTTTGAGTATCAGGTCCCCGAGCAAGCTCAAGACGAACTCGGAATTCTGGTGCGCTCATTTAACGCCATGACGACGCAGCTTAGAGACAATCGTTCGCAGATTGACCAGTTCACGCGAAATTTGCAGCAGGCGGTCCAGGAACTGGAGCGGCGCCGGCAACTGATGGAAACGGTCCTGGAGAACATCCCAACTGGGGTTATTTCGTTGGATGCCAACGGAGCCATCCTTCGCGCCAACACCGCGGTGACGCGCATGTTCGGCGGCGACGCTCACAGCGCGCAATCTCTGGAAGAACTTCTTGGCTCGGATGCGTCCCGTATCCTGCAGCTCCTGATGCGGCGCTCGCTTCGCATGGGAGTTGTTTCCCGAGAGATCGAGACGGTCGTCTCCGGGCGAATCCTGCACCTCGCCGTGACCGCCAGTTCCCTGGGGCCGCGGCGCGCCAATTCCGGATACGTTCTGGTATTGGATGAGCTCACCGAAATGCTGCGCGCTCAGAAGTCCGCCGCGTGGCAGGAAGTCGCGCGCCGCATCGCTCACGAAATCAAAAATCCGCTTACACCCATTCAGCTTTCTTCGCAGCGGTTATCTCGCTTTCTCGAACGCCGCGATGACGCGGAATCGAAAACTCCAAAAGATGTCGAGCTGACCAAGCTGGTCCAGGAGTGTTCGCGCTTGATCGAGCGAGAAGTCGCCACGCTCGCGGCGCTCGTCAATGAGTTCTCTCAATTCGTGCGCTTCCCCACCGCCAAGCTGGCGCCGACAAACGCCAACAACATCGTGCACGAGGCTCTGGAAGTTTTTTCCGGGCGTCTCGACGGCATCACTTTGAAGACTGCCTTGGCCGAAAACCTCCCCGCCGTTCGCGCGGATGGCGCGTTGCTCCGCAGTGTTGTTGTAAACCTGATCGACAATGCCGCGGAAGCCCTGGAGAATTCGTCGTTCCGGGAAATCCTTATCTCCACCTGCGCCCGCCCTGACTCCGAAACTGTCGAGATTAGTGTCTCCGACACCGGCCACGGCATCTCTCCGCAAGACAAAGACAAGCTTTTCCTCCCACATTTTTCCACCAAGAACCGCGGCACCGGCCTGGGCCTGGCTATCGCCGCTCGTATCGTCGCCGAGCACGGCGGCAGCATTCACGTGGAGGATAATCAGCCTGTAGGGTCGCGTTTTCTAGTGGAGCTCCCAGCCGCGGAGCTCACACCTGCCGGCGTAGGGGATCAAAACGGAATGGAAACGTCTCGATGAACGCCAAGCCGCATCTGCTGGTCGTCGACGACGAAGCAGGAATTCGCGAATCTTTGTCGTTAATTCTCAAGGATGAGGGCTATCACGTCGAGGCCGTCGCCTCCGCGGAAGAAGCACTGCAGCGCGCCGCTTCAGGCGACCTGGAAGTCATCCTGCTTGACGTCTGGCTGCCGGGAATCGACGGTTTGGAAGCACTCAGCCGTCTTCAAGCCATTCCGCGTGCGCCGGCCGTCATCATGATCTCCGGTCACGGGACCATCGAGACGGCTGTGCGCGCGACCAAGCTCGGCGCCTTCGATTTCATCGAGAAGCCGCTTTCGCTCGAGAAAATAATCGTTCTCGTCCGCAATGCCGTGCAGCAGCGAAGGCTGCAGGAAGAGAACCAGGTTCTTCGGAGCGAACTCGGCTATCGCTATCAAGTCATCGGCGATAGCGTGCCGATGAAGGCTCTGCGGCAACAGATTGCCGTCACGGCTCCCACCAACGGCCGGGTTCTCATCTACGGCGAAAGCGGCACGGGCAAAGAACTTGTGGCCCACGCTCTTCACGCCGCAAGTCTTCGCAGCAAGGGGCCGTTCGTCGAAGTAAACTGCGCGGCCATACCGGAAGAACTGATCGAGTCCGAATTGTTCGGGCACATCAAGGGGAGCTTCACCGGCGCCACAGAGGACAAGGTGGGAAAATTTCAAAAGGCGGATGGTGGCACGCTCTTTCTGGATGAAATCGGCGACATGAGTCTCAGAACTCAATCAAAGGTGCTCCGAGTGCTGGAGGAGCAGCGTTTTGAACCCGTGGGTTCCAGCCAGACGATGACTGTTGATGCGCGCGTGATTGCCGCCACAAACAAAAATCTCGAACAGGAGATTTCACGCGGCGCATTCCGGCAGGATCTTTTTTACCGCCTGAATGTGATTCCATTCTTTGTGCCGCCGCTTCGCGAGCGGATGGAAGACATTCCCACACTGGCGCGTTATTTCCTGGATGAGTTCAGCTCAGCCTACGGCAAGAAGACTCGCGAACTGAGCGCGACGGCCATGGAGGTTCTCGTGCGTTATCCGTGGCCGGGGAATGTGCGCGAACTGCGCAATCTTGTCGAGCGCCTCGTCATTGTCTGCCCGCAGGCGCGCATTGAGCCTCACCACCTTCCTCCCGAGCTTTTCCGCGGAGTGTCCGAGAGCCCTCACCAGCCGTACTCCACCTTGCACGAAGCGCGCAGCGCCTACGAACGCGAATTCATTCTGCGGAAATTGCAGGAGCACCGCTGGAACATGACGCAGACCGCCTCCGCACTGGGCCTCGAACGCAGTCATCTCTACCGCAAAATGAAGTCGTTGGGCATCGCCGCGCCGGACTGAGCCCGAGCGCCACGGTTCGAATGCAGCGAGCAGGCTCCAAGCGCGTGCCTCTAATGGCGCTGCGTTGCCGCTTTAATCGCGATTCCAAAAAAATCGTAAACTTCATTTAGTTAACCTCCTGCTTCTGGTATAGAATCCCGCCAACTCGAGGCTAACGACGGGCATTCAGGCCGAACCTTTACACGTTCCTCCGCCGCTAACAGCTCCCCGCTGCAAGCCCACGCGGGTTCTCTCCAATGCGAAGAGCGCTTCGACTCGCAAGCCTAGGCAAGCAAGTCTGGAGGAGAACCGTCGTGCGAAGACTTTCTCTAATTTTAGCCGTGGTTTCCTGTGCCTCGGCTCCCAGTTTGTTCGGGCAAACCCAACAATTGACAACTTCTGCGGCTGCGGCAGCTCCGGAGACGCCGAAAGTTAAAGCAACCAAGCCCTGGTATGAACGGCCGTCGTCTGCTTCCTGGTTTCCACACAACTGGGTGCGCGGCTACACCGATTTTGAAGTGGCGCCATCCCACAATGAGCCGGACTTGGGGCGATGCGCGTTTCCCCAGCCTGCGAGTTCTGGCGGAATGGCTTCTGCCTGCACCGCCTACGCCCGCTATATGTTCAGCGGCTACATCGAGTTCCAGCCTCTCAATCGCACGTTTGCCAAGCACATCTTCTTTTTCTTCGAGCCGAGATTTTCGTTTGGAAAAAATATCCCGCAGGTCAGCTACCTCGGTTCGATGGAACCTATCGCGTTCGATCGCTCCGTGGGCATCGCCATCGAGCTGCCGAAAAATCTCAATCTGCGGTTGACCCAGCACCAGGTCGATTATCTGGGGCGGTACTCGAACCCCCTTGGTCCCGCCGACCTTCGCACGAACGGCCCCTACGGCTTATACACAACCGTTGGCGTACGCTGGTCTTTCGGCGGGTACGGGCACTCCAGTGCTCCTTACTGAGCTATTGCGTTCCTGCAGGCGGGCAACCTCCGATGCTCTCGGGGTGAGAGCGTCCTAAAGCTAGCGTTCTTCGTCCTCGCCAAGCGCTTCGAGCTGCGCATGCCAATCCAACTCTCGAACTTGTTGCGGATTGTCCCGCCAGCCGGCCACAACCTTCACAAACAGTCCCAGATAGATCTTCGTGCCGAATAATTCTTCGAGCTCCTTGCGTGCTTGCGTGCCGATTTTTTTGAGCATCTCACCCTTGCGCCCAATCAGAATCTTCTTTTGCGAGTCTCGCTCCACGTTCATGGTCGCTTCAATGCGAAGCAGCTTGGGCAGCTCCTCAAACTTATCGACCTTCACCGCCAGCGCGTACGGAACCTCGTGATACATCGCTTGTATCGCTTTCTCCCGCACGATTTCCGCTGCCAGGAAGCGCTCCGGCTGGTCTGTCACCTGATCTTCAGGAAAGTAAGGCTCCCCTTCGGGAAGCAATCGCAATATTTCGCTCAGTAACTCGTCGCAGCCATTGCCTTTCAGCGCGGAAATCGGAACAATGGCCGCAAATTCGAACGCCTTTTGGAACGCCTCGATCAGGGGCAACAACTTGGATTTCGGGAGACCGTCGATTTTGTTCAGCGCCAGAATCGTTTTTCCGCGGAATCGCTTGGCCCGCTCAAGCAGCAAATCATCCGCATGAGGCAGTGTCCGGCTGGCATCCACCATCAGCAACAGCACGTCGATGCCTTCCAATGCGGCAGCAACTTCGTGCATCATCTGCCGCCCAAGCGCGGAGTCCGGCGAGTGCAGCCCGGGCGTATCGATGAAAACAATTTGTCCCTCGGGCCGCGTTACGATCCCCTGAATGCGGTTGCGCGTCGTCTGCGGCTTCGAAGTGACGATGGCGACCTTCTGCCCGACCAGACGGTTCAACAACGTCGACTTCCCCGCGTTCGGCCGCCCTACAATCGCCACAAACCCTGACCGAAACGCCCCTTGTTTCTTTGTCTCCGTTTTCTCCACGCTTACTCTTTTCTCCATACCCGCTGTGAACTCTCGGTTCTCCGCGTTACTTCCCTTTTGCCTTTCCGCCGCGTCATTTCACCACCGGCAGTTCCAGGGTGCTCTGATGCTCGCCATCATGGACCAGCGTAACGTGCGCCGTCCTCGCATCCTTCGCGGTTTCCAGCGCCACGACTCCGCCGCTGTTGTAATTCTTCTCCGACCCAGTCGTGTTCAAGCAGTGTACAAAGAGCCGCAAGCGGCTCCCCTTCGCGACGAGCCGGGAAAAAAATGTGAAATTGTCGAACACGTATTTTTCTGTTCTCCCTGGAGTGACGAGTTTCTCCTGTCGCAACGACTCGCGATACCGTGCGCGCATCGTCGCGGAAGTCAGCGCGACCGAACCTCCGCCAGGCAAAATCTCATACACTTCCGCCTCCAGGTCCGTATCCGGGACGTCCATCGCCAGCCACACCGTCAATTTCAAAAAGCCCGTTACTTCGGTGGCATCTCCAAACGGTTCGCTGTGGTAAAACGCTCCATTCCCGTAGGTGTTCATGAGCGCGCGCTGCGATATCAAGCCTCCCGCATCGTCATCCTGTTCCGCGTCGCCCGGCCTCGTATCGAGCGGATCGTAAGTCCATTTGTCGGATGTCGCGCCCGTGCCTGGTTTGCCCGAAAGCACCCCAGACTGAAACACGCTGTCCGCTTTTCCATTTGATTCCAGATACAAGGTGCGCTTCTCGTTCGAAATGCCTTCCAAAGTGTCCGCGTACTTCCAATTCTCCGCCCCCGCTCCTACAACGTAGTAGGCCACGCGCTTCTTCAAAAACTCGGGCTTCTTTCCGCCCTTCATCACCCAGTCGTACCACTCCGTGTGCAGCTTGTTCAGGTCCAAAACACTCGCCTCGCCGAACTTCAGTCCGCCGACTTCCCGGCGAGGAGTTCTTGTCCCAGCATGGTCCCACGGCCCAATAATCAAGAAATGATTTTGTTTCGCCTCTCGCGTCCCGTACTCCATGTGCCGTTTGTAATATGTGAATGCGCCCGGTTGGTCTCCATCGTAGTGGCCGGTAATCGTCAGAATCGGAAACTGTATGCGCTTGTACTGCTCCGGGTTGGGCACCATGGCGTCGTAATAGGCATCTGGTATCGGGTGCTGCACCCATTTCTGAAATACCGTCGACGGATTCCCGACGACGCGATCGAATTCCCTAAATGCCAGATGCTTGTCGTAGTATTCGCGCGACTTCGCTCCCCAAAATGACCCGTCTCCGAAAAGCTTCTCATTCCCCGTGACTCCGCTTGTAAACGTGAGCCACTGCTCGTCGTACGGTCCGAAAATATTGTATTGGAAGGGAAAATCTACTCCGGGATGCGCTGCGGCTGCAGGAACAATGGTGGCCAGATGCGGCGGAAACTCCTTGAGCGTAGCCCATTGATCGAATCCCGCGTAAGAGCCGCCCCACATCGTCACTTTTCCATTGCAGTACGATTGCTTCGCAAGCCACTCAACGATGTCGTAGCCGTCTTTTGCGTCATTCGCAAACGGCTCGAACTCTCCGCTGGAATTGCCGCGCCCGCGCACATCCACCAACGCGTAAACGTACTCATGCTGCGCAAAATACATCGCCCGGTCCGTATAACTGTCGCCGATATAGGGCGTCAGCGTGAAAATCACGGGCAGTGGCTCCTTCTGCGCGTGCGGCTGAAACACGGTAGCGTTTAGCGACACGCCATCGCGCATCGGTATCTTCACTCCCCAGCGCATGTCCGGGCTCGCCGTGGCTGCCGCTCCGCCCTCTTGCGCCAAGCTTTGCGTGGTCGGCGTACACGCGCAGAGCGCCACTACCAAAATCATTCGACGCGCCATCCTATTCCCACTGATCACACTGCCTCCTTTGGAGCACGGCCATCCCGTTCGAGCACCCGCATGGTATCGCGTCGGTGAACGAATTCCTACATCACGCCGTGAAAACCGGGACGATGAAATGTTGTTTTGAAGTCTAATGATTTGCTTTTGCTGGTGCGGCCGCAATTCCTTTTCGAATCCTGAGCCTTAGCACTTTCCTCTGGTTCGCTTCCAGCACTTCGAACCGGTACCCTTCCAAATCGACTTTGTCTCCGGGCGCGGGCACCTTGCCCGAAGCATGGCTCAGCAATCCCGCTATGGTCGTGACAGTCTCATCCGCGTCTTTGCCGAAGTTCACGCCCAACAATTCCTCGACGTCGCGAATGGCCATGCTTCCGCGCATGACCAGCCCTCCATCTGTTTCGCGCACCACGTCGGGGGCGGGCGCTTTCCCGTCGTTCCATCTCTCGCCCACAATCTCTTCCACGAGGTCTTCCACCGTCGCTATTCCCGCCACGGATCCATGCTCATCGATAATCACTGCGAGCGGCTGTCCCTTCTGCCGCATTTCGCGCAAAAGCTCCGAACCCGCCTTTGTCTCCGGCATAAAGAGCACCGGCCTCACCAACTCGCGTACCTTTCGCTTCGGCAAATCCTGGTCGGCGATGTGCAGCAAGTCCTGTGCGTGTACCACTCCGAAAATATCATCCAGCGATTTCTCATACACCGGCATTTTCGAGAATTTCTTCTCGACAAATTTTGCGTGCAGTTCCTCGAGCGTGGCCTCCGCGGCGATCGCCACGATATCCGGCCGCGGGGTCATCACTTCGCGAACCCGTTTGTCGCTGAATTCCACAACTTGTTCGATAAGGTCTGCCTGGTCCGCGGCGATGATGCCTTCTTCCTCCGCCGCATCCACCAGCGCTTCGATCCTCTCTTCTGTCCGTTGCTCCTGAGTCATCTCCGGCTCATGTTCGGAGATTCGAGCGAGCGACTCAGCTCCTTCAAGGAATACTCTCACTGGCCAAACCAGCCATATCGCCCCCCGGATCAACGGCAATAATGGCAGCAGCCAGCGGCCCGTCGTGCGGTACAGAAGCATGTCCGGGATGAAGTGCATCGCAATCACGACTTCCAGCGTCAGGAACACGACAAATTCGACCAGCGATTCCCATGTTCCCGGCACGAAGTAAACAACGCCGCGTGTTGTTTCCAGGACGAGGAACGCCAGCCAGAAGTGGCCCAGAATTCGGAAAGTCCTCCCGCCGCTGCGCCTCTTGATTTTCAGCCGGGGTTCAATCTCCGCTTCAAAAATTTCCAAATGCTCGTGAACGCGCCCGGTATTCATGCGGCCGAGCTCGCGATAGATCAGCGCCAGGTAGGAAAAAATGGGCAGCCCAAAGCCGAGAAGGACTACACCTAGAGAGTAAACCCATCTATACGTGGTCATGACAACCTGAATCTTCGCCGCATCTTCTGTTCAATGCGATTCATTTCGCCGTGGTCGGTTTCGTGGTCATAGCCCATCAAATGAAGCACACCATGCAGGATCAGCACACGCAACTCATTATTCAAACTTCGCCCGTTCTTTTTTGCATAACGCTCAGCCGTTAGGGGCGCGATAGCAATATCACCCAAATATCTCTCCGTCGCCCGGGCTTTCGGCTCACTTTGGCCTTTCTCGGTGCCCTTTGCCTTCCGTGTCTTGGTTCTTTTTCTTCCGCTCAACAAAACCGCGCCCTGCTTTTCCGCTGGAAACGACAGCACATCCGTCGGCCCCTTCTTTCCGCGAAAGGCCTCATTCATTCGCGCAATCTCCGCATCGCTTACCAGGCAAATCGTGACATCGGATTCGCCGAGCCCCAGTTCTCGTTCCACTATATGCAAGAATGTCTCAAGAGGCCTCCGGACGACGCGGACCGCCCGCTGGCGGTTCAAAATCATGCGCGCTGATTTTCTCTGTTTGGTATTTTCGCGGTTTCCTCGGACGCGGCTCCTGTTTTGCCGTTCACCGCGCCTGCACCTGCGTTTCCGCCGCGCTGCGGATGTGCCACGTCATACTCCTCATAAGCGCGAATGATCTGTTGCACGAGGTTGTGTCTCACGACGTCTTTCTCGCCAAACTGCACCACGCCAATTCCCTCGATTTTTCCGCAGACCTCCAGCGCCTCAATCAAGCCGGACTTTTTCCCCTGCGGCAGATCGATCTGCGTCGTGTCGCCGGTGATTACCGCCTTCGAGTTGAATCCCAGCCGGGTCAAAAACATTTTCATTTGCTCGCTGGTCGTATTCTGCGCTTCGTCGAGAATCACGAACGAATCGTTCAGCGTGCGCCCGCGCATGAACGCCAGCGGGGCCACCTCGATGATGCCCTTCTCGAGAAATCGCTCCAGTTTGTCCGCGTCCAGCATGTCGTATAGCGCGTCATAAAGCGGACGCATGTAGGGATCGATCTTCTGCTGCAGCGTGCCCGGCAAGAATCCCAGCCGCTCTCCGGCCTCCACCGCGGGCCGTGCCAAAATAATGCGGTTCACTTGCTTCGTCAGCAACGCACTTACCGCCATGGCCACCGCGATGTACGTCTTTCCCGTTCCGCCGGGGCCGGTGCCAAACATCATGTCGTGCTTTTCTATCTCTTCCATGTACCGCCGCTGGCTCGCGTTTTTCGGCGTCACTTGCTTCTTCCCGAACGACCGCGCACGAGCCGGCTCGAACATTCCGCGCGGCGATTCGTGCGGCTCTTCCGTGGCCACGCGCATGAGCGACTTCACTTCCGTGCTCGAAAGCGCGCGGCCATGCCTCGTCAAGTGGTTGTACTCCTCGACGATTTTCACGGCCTGATCGACGCTCTCTTGTTCGCCTTCAATGGTCAAACGGGTATCGTGCAGGTGCGTGCGCACGTGCAGCGACTCCTCCAGCAAACGCACATTCTCGTCGAGCGTGCCGAAGAAGGGTTCAATTTTTCCGGATATGTGAACGGTACGTCGCATCCAAGTGGAAGGTCTGCCTGCTAAGGAAGCCGGGTGGCCGATGGGATTCCTCCTCGCGATCGGTGACCGTGCCGCGGTCAACTCAGGAAGAAACTGCTTACACCCTAACCCACCCCCGCGCCATGGTCAAGTTACTCGCTTGTTACAATCCTCAAATTCCCGGACCTCCCGGGCCATGAGTTTCGGCATCTAACCCTTTTCACACACATTTCAAGCTCCGCTCTCTGTATGCCGCTCGTAACCTGTCCTCTGGTACGAACGCGCTATGGACCTAGTCCCTTGGTTACCCGAACATGCCAATCGACGATAAGGCACAAGGCTTTCTGCGGACTCTCATTACTGAGGGGTGAGTAGAAAAACATGAGACATAAACTCTTGATCCTGGGCACTTTCGCGAGTTTGGCAGCCACTCTGCCTCTTTGCGCCGCGGAGAATTCCGGCTCCAGCGTTGCCCCGCCGCCAGCAGCGCTTCGCGGCAAGGTAATCTGCCGCGGCGTTCAAAATGTACCCATCACTGCGGACGCCGGCCAAGTCCTTCCCATGCAAGTCGTCGCCCAGTTTGCCTGCGGCGAGGAAGTCGCCATCCTCTCGGACTCGGAAGGTTACACGGTGGAAATCCGCACCTCCGACGGCAGGAGTGGCTACATTGCGCGGATGTATCTCGCCGAAGGTCCATCGAAATCCTCAAAAGCTGATCGCGCGGTCGAAGCTGTCGTTGATAACGGCATCGCGCGCTGGCAGTCTGGCGCCCCCGGCAGCGACCAGTTCTTCAACGGCGATTCGCTCGTCGAATCGCTCACCGCCAACGGGATTACCGTCCAGGTCTCGTTGCAAGACACCGCCTGGAAGCTGCGTGCCAGCGTCGCCATCGTGAACGACAGTGAAGCGCCGGTCCGCTTCAATCCCGCCCGCTTCACATTGAATGAATTGACGCCCCGTCTCCGTTCGCTCGCGTACCAGAATCCTCGCGAACTTGCCAAAGCATTCACTCACCAGATTTATTCGACGAATGCCAGTGCCACCGCTCCCGCGTCAGCTACGTACACGAAGGCCTCCTACAAGACCGCGGCGTACGTCCCTGGCACGCCCAATTATTTTTCGCGGGAAGGACTGCAGGACCAATCCCCTGTGCTGCAGAAGCAAACCCTCGCGCCAAAAGGCAAAGCCTCGGGCGTCGTGTGGTTTGAGCGCGACAAGAATCCTCTCCAACTCAACCTGAGAATTTTCGTCGAAGATCAAATCTTCGAATTTCCGCTTTCCTTCCCTCCCCACAAATAGCCGGGACGCGCACGCAACGCCCCGCGACCAACTACTGCCGCGCCCTGTTTCTTTTTTTCTGTTTTCGCTTGACAGGAGGTTACTCTTGGGGGTATAGTTTACCTGTATATCATTGTAACTTGTCCTGGTAGCGCCAGCATCTTGCTGGCGTTTTTTGCTTTCTGGAACCGTTCCTCAGCCTAAGTCGTTCATTCCCCACACTTGCGAAAAAAGACGCATTTGAACAATTTTCGTGCAAACAAGTCCTTTGGATTCAACACTTCCAGAACCGCCCAGAAGTATTGATTCTAATCAACTTACAGAAAACCTAAACTGCTTAGAATCAACACTTATGAAAAAACCCAGGGGCGAGGGGCGGTTATTGTTAACCAGAAATCCGGCGAGGCATTTCTGTCCCGCTTGCCCTGAGTGTACTCGAAGGGAACAACCATCGGGCCGAGGGGCCTCTCCGTCGTCCGGCCAGGGCGCCTTCGGTGCCCCGGCGGGGATCAAGAAATCCCCTTCGCCGGGAGTGGTCGGTCCCCAGTGACGATCACCACGAGGTCTCCTTCTCCCACTACTCACTATTCACTACTCACTATTCACCAGTCACGGCCCTTTGACCCGTTTGACAAAGCCCCATGCCTCGTTTAACGTTAGAAGTTTGAGTGATACCCAAAAGGAGCAATAGATGGCGCAGGGTCAGGCTACCAAAATCAAGAAGAAGAAAAAGTCGGTTTTGAAGCGCGCGGCGCAATCTCATCAACGCGCCGAGGTCAATCGCGCCAACCGCACACGGGTCCGCACCATGATGCGCCGCTTGCGCACCGCGCTAACCGCCGGAGACGCCACGGCGGCCGGAAATCTTCTCCATCCGACGATGTCCGCGATCGACCAGGCCATCACCAAGGGCGTGCTCCACGAAAACACCGGCAACCGCTATAAATCGCGCCTCAGCCTCGCGTTCAACAGCGTCAAAGCCAAAGCCGCCAAGTAGCATTTCCGCAAACCAGATTAATTTGCCAGGAAGGTTTAGTGGGGCAGGCTTCAGCCTGCCTTTTTTTCGTCAGCAAGTTGCTCTAGGGGCGGGCCTTGGCCCGCCCCTTTTCTTGCTGCGCAAGGTTACTCTATCTCGAGGCTGATTTCGTCTTGCTTACCGCGCTCGTGAGTTCCGTAACTAGAAATTCCATGACCGCCCGCGCATCCTTTGCGCCGCCTTTGAGGAGATCGTCGGCCTTTTGCAACGCTCGCAAGCCTGCTAGTAATTGCGCCTTGGGAATCTTGCGGGATGCTTGCAGCGCAAGTTCCGCCTTCTGCGGGTTCATCGCCAGCGCTCGTGTCGCTTGCCAGCCGTTTGTTACGCCTTTCAATTCGCTAGCTTCTATCACCTTACGGTACATCCAAGTTATGGCGCCCAGTATCTCCAGTGGCACCTCTCCATCGCGCAGCAGTTGGTCCAGGAATTCCTGCGCCCTCTTCCCCTGGCGCGCCGCGACCATGCCCGCCAGCTCCCACACCGTCGTCGTCTTTTCGGAAATCACCAGCGCGCTGACGTCGTTACTGCTGATAAATTTCTTCTCGCCAACGTACGTGGCTAGTTTTTTGATCTCCGTTTTCAGCCGCATCAAGTCCGCGGCCACGAATTCCGCCAAATCCTCCGCGGCGCCTTTCTCAAACTCCACGCCCTCTTCCTTCGCGATCGTCCGTGCAAACGCAACCGCGGACTTCTGCCTCTCTCCCGGGTCTTCCCCAAGCCCACACTCCACCACCAGGGTTTTCTCGAACAGCAGCTTCCCCCATTTCATCCGCTGGTCCAGCTTGGTCGCTTCCAGCACCAGCACTGTGAATGGCGCGGGATTCCCCAGATACGCTTCGAGTTGGTCGACGGCCTCTTCCCGGTTTTTCTCTCCTAGTTTTTCCATCGCCTCCGCCTCTTCGAGGAAAACCACTTGCTGCGGCGAAAGCATGGCCATCGTTTGCGCTTGGTCGAGGGCCGCCTGGGTTTCCCCGCGGCTCGCCGAATACCGCGAAACCGCCCATGTCCGCGCAGCCTCTGGCACGAATTTCTCGATCAACTGCGCACGGCAGGCGTCCCTTAGATACGGTTCTTCGCCGAGGAGCAGCACCGCCGGAACGGGCTTGCCCGTTTTCAGCCGCTCCAACAATTCTTCCCCTGAAACCCGCGCCATCCGTACTTCTCCCCTAATAATCCTCTGTGACTGCGGCTACCAATCGCTGCGCAAAATCCTGCGCCAGCCGGTCCAGCGCTGGATCTTGCTCCTCAAAAAAGCTCTTCAGGTCGGTCGAGACTTCATACTGATTGCGAAAAATAAAATTGTCGGTGTGAAAGAGCACCTTCTGTGTCGCGCTCTCCGTAAACGACACTTCGCACTTCACCGTAACGAGCATCGTCGTCGCACGGCCCGTCGTCGTATCAAACAAAAGCGGGAGAGCCTCCACACTGACGACCTTGCCTCTCAAGACCGCGTCTCCCGATTCTGGATTCGACACAATCCTGTATGGCGTCTTCGCCAGAAATTCGTGCACGGTCGCTGCCGTCAGTTTCTGTTCGAGCCGGTAGCTTGTCGTCTTATTTTCCAGCGCGGGCACGGCAATCACGTGGATGCTTTTCGGCAACGCCGAGCTATGACCGGCAACGTGATATCCGCATCCGGAAGCCATCACCGCGAACGTCATCGCAGCGCACAACATTCGTGCGCCAGTCATGGCAGCATCTCCGCCAGCTTTACGGCATTCGCCGCTGGCAGCCGAATATTATCTGCAGCTCCCCAGAACCACCACGCTCCCGGCCGCGCTGGGTCCTCCTCTGGCTTCGCCAGGTGCGCCACTTTTTCTCCTGCTACGCTCACATTGCTCGGTCCCGGTTCGCCGTCCGACGGAATCAAGAATCCCCCGTCCTCGCACGCCGCGACCACCTGCTCAAACTTTGTGCCCTCCGACAACTCCGCGTAAGCAGCAAACGTCGTCCCATAAAACACCGGAGCATGGATCAGCTGCAAGGAAGGCATGACAGCTTTCTTTCCCACGCACGCCTGTGTCTCCGTGCGTACCCGTTCCCGCTCTCCGCTCAGCTTGTGTTTGCCGCCAGGACCAAACCGGTCCAGCAGATTAAACGCCACCTGTGTATCGAACACAGGTTGCCCCATGCCTTGAAAGGACAAAAGTTGCCCCGTCTGGCTTTCCAGCTCTTCGATTCCGGCACGCCCGGCTTCGGAAACCGCCTGAAAGCAGATCACCACCAGCCGCGATACACCGATCCTGGACAAGCCTAGGGCGAGCGAAGCAGCAGCCGTACCAGCCGCGGAAGGAATTCCGTAGACGCGGGCATCCTTTTCAAACTTTCTTCCCTGCAACGAATCTAGTTTCGGGAACCAATTCACTGTATCGTCCAGTCCTGAACTCGCACCCGACAAATCGATGACCTTCGCACTCGCCGTTCGCGCCGCCGCCAGATTCGCGCGAGCGAAGTCCGCGGAACCGGTAAAGAACACTTTCGCAGCTCGTTCAAACGTCCCTTCTTCCACGGGCTGAATCACGGCAGGCTCACCGCCAGCCTCGGTCAGCACCCCCGCGGCAATTTCTTCATCCACCAGGCGAAACTCAGCACCCGCAAAGCGGCTTTCTTCCAGCAAGGAACGAAGCTCCGCTCCCAACAGCGAAGAAGCGCCCGCAATCACGATTCGATTGGATCCCCGCTCAAGCGATGGCATGAATCACGCGGTCCGCGAAACCAAACGATGCCGGAAGAAGCGGACGAGATGCAGGGTCACACCCACCAGCGTGTACGTGCAAGCTATGGTCATTAGCGCGTACTCCGAGTAACGCCAGATGACTCCCGCCAGGAGGCAGACTAGCACGATCGCGAGTGAGGGCTGCTTTCGGGCCCAGGGAATGTCTTTGAAACTGTAAAACCGGATCGTACTAGTCATTAATCCGCCCAGCGCCGCCGCCAGAACGAACCAGCCGATCGCCCACCAGCCGTTTTGCAGTGGGCCGATCGACATTGGCCCGCCCAAGCGAAACCCATGGACGATGGCGGCAATCACCGCCGCCGCTGCGGGAGTTGGCATGCCTACAAAATACTTCGAGCTGCCCGGCGCCATTCCCTGCACGTTGAAACGCGCCAGCCTCCATGCGCAACAAATCAAGAACGCGAGGCAGCAGACCCAGGCAAACTGGCCAAGCTGATGCAGCCCTTCGCCTTCCATGCTGGTGACGCCGCGAAATCCCCACGCGTAGGCAAGAATCGAGGGCGCAATGCCAAAGCTTACGACATCCGCGAGCGAATCGAACTGCACTCCGAACTCCGTCGTCGTACCCGTCATCCGCGCAAGCCGCCCATCCAGAGAGTCGAACAGGATCGCCAATCCAATCGCTTTCGCTGCACGGTTCAAATCTTCCGGAGCGCCGACCAGCGAGGCAACCACCGCGTAATATCCGCACAACAGGTTTGCGGACGTCATCATCGCCGGCAGGAGAAAAATTCCCCGGCGCCGCTTCGGGTTTCGGTGACGCTTGCCTTCAAACGGAATCTCGTGTTGTTCGATCTCGTCCATCCCTTACGCCCTTTTCCCTATGGCCGGCACACCTGCATCCGCCTCCGAAGTCTTATGCCTTTCCACTCCTGGGATGCCGGCCTTTGGCAACCATTTCGCCAGCACACTAGCTCCGCCTTTCACGTTGTCACCCACTTTCACGAGAATCTCGGCGTCCCGCGGCACCCACACGTCTGCCCGTGAACCGAATCGCACCAGGCCGATTCTCTCGCCTCTTGCTACGCGTTCGCCGGCCTTTTTCCAACTTACCACGCGGCGGGCAATCAATCCGGCGATCTGTTTGAAAACCATCTCTCCCGCGTCGGTCGAGAGCGTGAATACGTTTTGCTCGTTCTCCAGCGACGCTTGTTCCCGCATGGCCGCAAGAAACTTTCCGGGCTTGTATTCCAGGCTTGTAATAACTCCATCCGCAGGCGCGCGATTCACGTGTACATTCCAGATCGCCAGGAAGATGCTGATGCGCTTCCCCGGCCGGCCCGCGTCCTCCTCATCCTTGACCACCAGCACTCGCCCATCCGCCGGAGACACCACCGCGCCCGCTTCTTTCGGAATCACACGCTTAGGATCACGGAAAAATGCGAAGACAAAAATGGCCAGGCAGATCAGTACAACCGCCGCCGCGGCCCATTCCGCCAAATACGCCACGCCACCCAGCACCAGAAGCGGCAAACCGAAGTAGTAGCCCTCTTTGACCATGCCTTAGAGAATATACCCTATCGCTCTCGCCCGAAGTGTTAACGGGCGGGCAAGCACGGCCATTCTACGACAGAATTTTCGGGGTCGCGGGCGTTATTGCGTGTACTGTGCCCGCGCGCGCTGGATACGCAGGGCAATCCGCTCCATCTCATCTTTACAGTGGAGCTTCATCTTCTTCAGCTTGATTTCTTCCAGGAGGTCTTCCGAACTGAGGTAGGGAGCTACGGAGATTCGTCGAAGTTCTGCTTCGTATTTCGAGTGCTGCTCGGCCAGACGCTGATACTCGGCGTCTGTATCGAGGAGTATGTCCCGAGGTGCCCGCTGGGGTGTTGCCATGCGTCCTCCTCACGACTGCGCGAATTGAATTGTGAAGACTACATGAACAGAAGATAGCACTCTGGTTTACGGCGTCAAGAGGCAACCAGTGGGAATTTAGTCCTAGCCTGTGAGTTTTGTCTCCATGGTCACCGCCGCTTCGTCCGGATTCCGGTAATACCCCTTCCGCCGGCCCGTCCGGGCAAAACCGTGCTTCTCATAAAACGCCATCGCGCCCGTATTTGATTCTCGCACCTCAAGATAGATGCACTTCGCTCCGCGCAGCTCAAAATCCTTCAGGGCCGCTTCCAGTAGCGCTGCACCTCCTCCCGCCCGCCTATCCCTGGCCCTTACTGCCATGTTTAGTACCTCCGCTTGGTCTCCAACCATCCTCCCAACCAGAAATCCGCTTATCTCTCCGTTCGTTTCAGAGACCAGCGCCAACATTTCATTCTCCTCCGCCAACTTCACATAGCTTTCTGCCGACCAAATCGATGCCTGCGGAGATTCCGCTACAATCGCCACCAGCGCATGGGCATCGCGGGGATGAAATTTGCGAACTCTCACAAGGCGGCGCTCAGTTCCGCGCTCAACTCCCACGGCTGGTCCTGCCCTTCCAGAAAACTTCCGCATCGGGCCGTCGAAGGTATTGCGCGTCTAACCCCAGAGCATCCGTCAAGCGCCCTTGCAGAGCGCGCTGCCGCCCGATTCTTCCGATCAACGGCGCTAGCACGCTCGTGCTCACCTCAACACTCTCACCCTCCGCTGCGTGCTCTCGCCATCCTTCCTGAGCCGTCATCTTTTCCGGGTCCATGGAAATCCAGCGCACGCGCCCGTTTATCGACCGTTCCTTAACCCAATCCAAGAATTCCGCTGGCGCCGCGAGCATCTCATCTTCCACCAGACTCAGCCCCGGCCCTTCTCTTCGATACAATCCGCCGAACACCTGATCCCTGTGCGCGTCCACAAATGCGGCCACGAACTGGCTGCCAGCCGCCGCCTGCGCGGCTATCGCTTCTAGCCTCGATACACTGGCTACCTTTCTGCCGAACGCCTCGCTCCACGCTTTCACCGTCGTCAACCCCATCCGCACTCCGGTGAACGAACCCGGTCCTGAGGCCACGGCAAAAATGTTTATATCGCGTATCGCCAGTCCTGACACTTTTAACGCCCTTTCCACGCTGGGCAGCACCCAGGACGAATAATCCTCCGTCCCGTCATGCGGGATTTCCTTCAGAACCTCGTCGTCCCGCAAAACGGCCACACTTCCTCGTGAATCGCAGGTATCCAGTGCCAATAGAATCACGGGCGCATTCTACCCCACCGCGAGGCTACTTTCAGGAGCCCCTCGGCCGAAAGCCGGCACGACAAGGGCTGAAACACCTGTTTCAGTTCGATTACTCGTTCTGCCAAGCCAAAATACATCCACCAGCGGTCCATCCAGCGCAGCGCGACCGTCCACTAGCAATTCAGCTGCCAAATTCGCATCTAATTTTCCCTAACCTTATGATTCCAGAGGATATATCTTGACTCTTGCAACACATACCATTAAACTTTGTAGGTATCTCAGGGGGCTTCTCGATCCATGGACTACAAAATTGGTGACAAGGTCGTTTACCCGAACCACGGCGTCGGACTTGTAGAACAGATTAGTTACGGTGTCTTGAATGGTAGGACCGAACGTTACTTCATGATTCGCATCGTTTCCAGCGGCTTGCGTGTCATGGTTCCGCAATCAAACGCAGAAACCGTTGGCCTTCGTTCCGTCATTCGTTCGGCGGAATCAACCAAAGTCCTTGGCTTCCTGGAAACCGGGAAACTCAATTCGCATCACGACTGGAAACACCGCTTCAAGGAAAATTCCGAGCGCATGCGCACCGGGTCGCTCCTCGAAGTCGCCGTCGTCCTCAAGAGCCTCGTTTCCCTCAGCCGCAGCAAGCCACTCTCCTTCCGCGAAAAGAAAATGCTGGAACGCGCGAAGTATCTTTTGGTCAGCGAAATGGCCACGTCGCGCAACACCACGGCGGAAAGCGCCGAAGCGATCGTTGTGAAGTCTCTCGCGAAGGCTAAACTTCAGTTTCCAGTAATGACCGAAAAATTCGAGTAGCCAACGCGCCACACATCGGGCGCGTTTTTACTTTCCGGCGGGCAACTTCGGTTGCCCGCTTTTTCTTTTCTCGGGCTTCTATGTCTCAACCAGACCACTCAGCGCAATTCCCGCTTGCCGCAATGTCCGTGCGACTTCCTCGGCAATTCTGGTCGCCCCAGGCGTATCTCCGTGAATGCAGATCGTCTGCGCCGCAAGCTTAACCTCGCTGCCATCGCTCGCCGTCACGACCCCTCGCTCGACCATGCCCAAGGCCTGCCGCGCTGCTTCCTCGGGATCGCGAATCAGCGCATCCTCGAATTTTCTCGAACGCAACGTGCCATCGCGCTCATACCGCCGGTCGGCAAACGCTTCCGCCGCCACAACAAATCCCGCTTCCCGGAAGACATCGAGCATGGGCGACCCCGCCAGCCCCACTAGCACCACGTCGCGCCTCCATCGCGCGACGCCATCAGCAATTGCCATCGCAAGCTCACGATTTCGCACTGCTTGGTTGTAGAGCGCCCCGTGCGGCTTCACATGAACCAAGCGTGCGCCGCAACTCTGCGCAACAGCCGCGAGCGCACGCACCTGTTCGAACACGGAGTCGGCGACTTCCTCCGTCGCCATCTTTAACTCCAGCCGCCCGAAATTCTCGCGGTCCGGATACCCCGGATGCGCCCCGATTGCTACTCCTGCGCGCATTGCCTGCTCAATCGTCGTGCGCATCGTCTGCATATCGCCCGCGTGTCCACCGCACGCCACATTCGCCGAGGTGATCGAGCGCAGCAGCGCTTCTTGCGTGCCGTCGGCGATCGCCTCGGGTATCTCGCCCATGTCGCAATTCAAATCAATCTTCCGCTGAAGGCTTTTCATTCCACTATCAACTCCTTCGAGGCCAGCAATTTTTCCTGCTCCACCAAAAGCGTTCGCGCCATTTCCATTTCCACCCGTTCGAATCGAACTTCATCGCGCGGCCGAAGCTGCCCGAGGCTGCTCAAATCGGCGGAAATCACATTCGCAATCTTGGGATAACCACCGGTCGTCTGTTGCTCGACAAACAAAATAATCGGCAACCCGGCTGCCGTAATCTGCACCGCGCCCAGCGAAACTCCTTCGGAAATCATTTCGCCGCCGAATGCCGTTGCAATTGCCGCGCCCTCCAGCCGCAGTCCCATACGGTTCGATTCCTCCGCAACGCGATACGCGGTCCCATAAAAACTTTTCTGCGCCTCAGGGGAAAACCAATCACTTTGCGGCCCTGCGGTAACGCGCAAGACCCTTCGCGGCAACAACTTCTCGAGCGCTCGCCTCGCGACCCTTTTTTCCCGAAAAGTGCGAAAACCTCCGCCCGCCTTCCCAATCTTCAGCACGTCTCCCTTCCGCAATGCTCGACCCTCATTTCCGCCAAGTCCGCTCAAGAGATGCGTCGACGCGCTCCCCAAAAATAATTTCACATCAATCCCGCCTCGCACGCACAAATAACAGCGCGCTCCCGCTCGCGTCGGCCCCATTCGCAACGTCTGCCCCGGCTGAACTTCCGCCGAGCTCCACAGCTCCACAGGCTGGTTGTCCAGCGTGGCACCAAAATCAACGCCGGTGAGTGCCACCACCGCGCGCTCCAGAAAAATAAACGTCCCGCCGAGCAGCGTCATCTCCAACCCCGCCGCCCCTTCGGCATTGTCCACCAGCCGATTTCCAATCCGCAGGGCGACAGGATCAGCTGCCCCCGAAGCCGAAACGCCCATGGGCCCAAAGCCCTCTCGTCCCAAATCCTGCACGGTGGTCAGCATTCCCGGAGCTCGCACCTCAATCACGCTCATGCGTTCTCCAGCTTCGCAAATTGCTCCCGCGAAATCGGCACGAATCGCGCGCGATCGCCAATCGACAGCAAACTCATCTCGGCTCTCTCCGGCTGAAACATCTTCGCCGGCGTGCGCCCGAGCAGTCTCCATCCGCCCGGAGTAGAGATCGGATACACGCCCGTCTGAGTTCCTGCGATCCCCACGCTTCCTGCCGGAACGCTCTTTCTCGGCGTCCCTAGTCTCGGCGTGGCGAGCGCCTCCGGCAGCTGCCCGAGGTACGCAAAGCCGGGGGCAAATCCCAAAAAATAAGTTATGTAGGTCGTTGTAGCGTGCAACTCGATCACCCGCTCAGTCGTAATTCCATGCAACTCCGCCACATCCTTCAAGTCCGGACCATACTCCCCGCCGTAACACACCGGTATCTCAACCAAACGCGCCTCCGGCAGCGCCAGCTTCTCCATCCGCGCGATGTAGCCCCGCAAACTTTCTTCCAGCTCGCCGGGGCGCAACTTCATTGCATCAAATTTGACCAGAACTGAACAGTACGCGGGATGCAGATTCCGCACTCCTGGAATGGGCTCCAACTCCATCAGCCGCAGGAGTCTCCGAACCTGGTCATGCGCCTCAATTGTGATTTGATTTTGTAACGGCGTGACGGAGTTCGCCCCAGCCGGACTCGGAGCCCCGCTCTTCTCTTTCGGTGAATCAAAATACACCAGCAGCGATTGATCACTGGCTATCTGAAATCGCGCGTGTGCCTCGCCCGATTTGCCCATGAGGCCGAAAGTATACTCCACAGCGCATTCGGTAAATAACGGTGCGTCATCGCAATCCCAGATTTATTCTCTTTATCCGATCCCGTTTGCCTGAGGTGCTATTTGCCTTGTGCTATGGCGCGGGAGAAAAGTCGCGCAGTTGTTTTACTGTGGCCGCATCCAGATGCTGAATTAGCGCCACGAGCAGCTCGATCGTATGGTCGTAATCCGCGCGATTGATAATCCCGTTGTGAGCGTGCGTGTAGCGCGTCGGAACGGTCAGCGTAATCGTCGGCGCACCGCCATTGCTTTTCTGAATTTCCGCGGCATCATCCCCATAGATGACAATCAGCTCGTCTTGCAGGGGTATTGATTTCTCCTTGGCGGTCTGCCTCGTCAGCGCCACAAATTTCCGGTTCGGGAGCTGGCTACTGTTGAAGAGAAATATTCCCGGCCCGCCTCCCAAAATTTCAAGCGCATCGTCAGACCGAACGCCTTGCACGTCATGTGTCACACCGGCCTCGAGCGCGATTCCCACGTCCGGCTTCACGATGTCCGCAGCAGTATGCGCTCCCCGAAGTCCGATCTCTTCCTGCACCGTCGCAGCATAGAAGAGCTGGTTGGGATGCGCGCTGTGCGCGAGCCGCCGCATCACGTCCAAAATAATTGCGCAGCCCACGCGGTCGTCCCAGGCCTTCCCCAAATAGTTTTGCGTCCCGTTCAAAACCGTGAAGCTCGAGTCGGGAACGATGGGGTCGCCCGCCTCGACTCCCAGCCGTCGCGCCTCGTCAGCACTCTTGGCTCCGATGTCCAGGTAGATCGTGTCCCGCGTGTTGATGAGCTTCCCGCGCTCCTCGGCTGGAGCCAGATGTGCATCGCGAATTCCGGATGTCGCGCGCACCGGCCCTTGCGCTCCGAGAATGATCCAACGCTGGTCGACCAGCGCTTCGTCGAGCCAGCCGCCCAGCATCTGCATGGTCACAAAACCGTCCGGCGTAACGCGCCGCGCCACCGCGCCAAGTTCGTCCATATGCGCGTCGATCATCACACGCGGTCCGCTGCCGCCTTGGGTGGCGATCACCGATCCCAGTCCGTCGTACGAGAGATGGTCCGCGAGCGGCGTCATTCGCTCCACCATGATCTTCCGCACGGGCTCTTCGAATCCCGGAGGCCCGGGCGCATCGGACAAAATCTGCAGGAGTTGCACGCTCTGATCCTGAGCGTTCGCCGCCGCACACGATAAAAACATGGCGAAGCCAGCTCCAATAATCCGCCCAAGGCAAACTGGGCTTCGGGATAGAGAATCGCTGAACTGCTTCGTTGATTTCATGGCACTCCAAAGGTAAGCAATTAGGTACGCGGCCAGAAACTGCGTCGCCGCCACCGCATTCTCGTCAAGCACCGGTGGGGCGTCAAGCGGAGTCCTTCTTGCAAGATCTCACAAAAACTTCGCCAACGCCTCAGTCGTCTTTTCGAGCCTTTCTCAACTGTCCGTTTATTCACATCACGCCAGTACCAAACTCGGATCCGCATTGAGAGATGAGTCAGCAAAGAGGCCTGCGCGAAATCTCTCGTAAGCCGCCGCCGCGATCATCGCCGCGTTATCCGTCGAGAGCGCCCGGCTCGGGAAAAACACCTCAATCCCCATGTTCTTGGCGCGCTCTTCAAACGTTGCGCGCAACTGGCTGTTCGCCGCCACGCCGCCCGAAACCATCACGCTCTCCACTGCCAACTCTTCCGCGGCCAACATGGCGCGGTCCACCAAATCGCGGACCACCGCGTGCTGAAACTCGCGCACCAGCGCCAACGTTTGGGACGAGCACAACGGCAGCAGCTGTTCAAACTTCCGTTCTCCGCGCTGCAATGCTGCTTCTCGCGTTTGAATTCCTCCGGCATATTCCGGATGCTCCCGCACGTGATAGAGGACCGCCGTCTTCAACCCGCTGAAGCTGAAATCGAGCGGGTTCCCCCGCGTTTTCGTCGCACCGAACTTCACGGGAGCCGGGGCGCCGATCGAAACCGCCGCCAGCCGATCCAGAATCGGCCCTCCCGGATATCCCAGCCCTAACAATTTCGCGACTTTGTCGTACGCTTCCCCCGCCGCATCATCGCGAGTCTGTCCGATTTTTCGATATCGTAAAAGTCCGCCCAAATCCTGCCCGCCTGAATCCCCTGCCGTCACTTCGTAAAGAACAGTGTGCCCCCCCGAAACAATCAGGCACACCGCCGGCAAATTCGCTATACGTCCCGCTTTAAACGCCTCCAAAAAAACAGCGTGCACATGCCCGGCCAAATGATTTACTGGGATCAGCGGCTTCTCCAGCGCCGCGGCCAAAGTCTTTCCATACGTAATCCCCACGAGCAGCGCGCCAACAAGCCCCGGCCCCTGCGTCACGCCAATCGCATCCACATCGCTCAACTTCATTCCCGCCTGCGCCAGCGCCTCTCGCACCACAGGTACGATCTGCCGCAAATGCTCGCGCGAGGCCAGCTCCGGCACCACGCCGCCATATTTTCGGTGAATGTCAATCTGCGAGGCCACCACGCTGGACAAAATCTCGCGCCCATTGGTCACGACCGCCGCGGCCGTTTCATCGCACGATGATTCAATCCCCAGAATCCGCGTCATCTTCAGACTCACACCAGGAAGAATTAGAGTTTCAAGCTCTTCAAGTAATCGCGGAAAGGCGCGCCCAGCTCTTCGTTCTGCAGCGCGATCTCCACGGTCGCCTTCAGAAATCCCAGTTTGTCACCCGCATCATACGAAACGCCTTCGTAGATGTACGCCCACAGCCCGTCTTCCTGCGCCAGGATGCGCAGGGCGTCCGTCAACTGGATTTCATTTCCCGCGCCGGGCTTGGTGCGCTTTAGACAATCAAAAATCGCCGGCGGCAAAACGTATCGCCCGGTGATGGCCAGGTTCGATGGCGCATTTTCTGGTTTTGGTTTTTC
>JBGPLB010000050.1:0-25949 GCA_041486245.1 Candidatus Acidiferrum sp. | reverse complement strand
CGCGACGTTGCGCACACCAGGAAGCAGGGCCTGAGGATTTATCGCCGTCCTCAATGCGAAGTGTGCCTCGCCGTCTTTAAGGGGGATGTACGCAGTCGGTGCGATCGCGTCTCGTAGCCCAGCGTATTTCGTGTCTCCCACTACACCGACAATTTCGTATTGCGCACTCTTTGGGTCCTCACCGCCAAAGTGCAATCCCAGCGCCTCGCGACTCTCCAGAAAATTCTTAACAAACGCCCGGTTCACAACTGCTACAGCCCGCTTTGCCTCCGAATCTTCACGATTTAGCGTTCGGCCGGTCATTACCGGAATTTTCATCGTCGAGAAAAATTCCGGCCCCACCGCCAGCATTTGCGTTTCGACCGTGGCTTTTTCTGTTCGTCCTTCGACCTTGATGTCCTCAGTCCACAATCCTCCATCGAGCAGCGTATCCGACGAATAACTCACCGAAATGACTCCCGGCAAACCGCTGAGCCTGCTCTGCAGTTCGCGATAGAGCGGTTCCACCTGATCATTTCTGTAATAGCCAGTAAGAGTTGGATTGACTGCGAATTGCAGCACGTTTTGCGTGTCGAATCCCGGATCAATCGCTTTCAGATTTGCCAGCGAACGGACAACCAGCCCGGCCCCCGCGAGCACAATCATCGAAAGCGCCACCTGTGCGACCACAAGCCCGCTGCCAAGTCCAAGCCGGCGGCGCGCTCCAAAACTCGCGCTCGACATACTTCCCGCATTCTCTTTGAGAATCGGCGCGACGTTGACTCGCGTCCCTCGAAACGCGGGCGCAAGGCCAAACAAGATCCCTGTAAGGGCTGCCACAGCAACCGTGAACGCAAGCACGCGCGCGTCCGGGTCTGCATTGAGTTGAAAATTCGAATACCTGTTCGCCGAGGCAAATGCAGACAGCGCATTCGCCCCCCAGTACGCCAGCAGCACGCCGAGGCCTGCTCCAGCAAACGAAAGCAGAACGCTCTCGGTCAAAAGCTGCCGGATTACGCGTCCTCGGCCCGCTCCCAGCGCCAACCGCACGGCAATCTCTTTTTGCCTCGCCGCCGCGCGTGACAACATCAGTCCCGCGACATTCGCGCACGAAATCAGGAGAAGAATTCCGACCGCCGCCATCAAAACATAGAGTGGCTGCTCGAGTTGTCCGCGAATCCCGGAAAGCCCCTTCTGCGCCGGCGTTAAGGTAACTTGCGGATCGTCTTCCGCCTTAAGCTGCTTTTCCTGGATAATTTCATTGCGGAACAGCAGACTCACACCCGATTCAGCTTGCCCAAGAGGTATTCCCGGCTTCAGCCGTCCCACGACCGTTAACCACCACGTTCTTTCTTTCTCTGGTCCGCCGCCCCATTGCAGCCGCAGCGGGACAATCTGCGAAAGCGGCAGCCACATATCCTGCGAGTGTCCGGGCGTTAGCCGCGTGAAGCGAGGGTCGGCCACCCCGACGATAGTGAACGGCACGCCGTTGAGCTTTATGGATTTTCCGATGGCGCTTTGAGCGCCGCCAAAAGCGCCTTGCCAATACGCGTAGCTCAGGACCGCCACGGCTTCCGCGCCGGGCCGCTCGTCAATCGGTTCGAAGGTTCGTCCCAACGCGGCAGGAACGCCGAGTGTCTGGAAATAATCGCCTGAGACAATTTCGCCGCGAGCGATACTCGCAGTTCCGTTCCCGCTCAAATCGAGTTGCGCCGGGCCGGCAAACCCAGCCACGCTTGAAAAAACTTCAGCGTGGTCGCGGATCACTTTGAAGGTGGGGTAGGAAAAGGAGCAGCTGCCGGAAACCTTGTCGGTCCACTTGGTCCACTGGCAATCACCAAAGCTACTCGAGCCCGCGTTTTGAGGATGCGACCGCGCCGACCAGCGCAATACCACCAATTGTTGTGGAGAACGAACAGGAATCGACTGCAGCATGACTGCGTTGAGCAAACTGAAAATCGCGGTATTTGCGCCGATGCCGAGGGCCAGCGTGGCAATGGCTACGGCTGTGAAGCCCGGATTCTTCGCCAGCATTCGCAAACCGTAACGAATATCTTGCCAGAGAGTCTGCACTGGGCCTCCGCAAGAAAGCCACAACTTCCGTTTACGCTAGGAGAGAAACCAAACCAGAAATTGTTAGCGAGCCAGCCACAGCTTCCGCTCCGTTATTTCAGCCGAATGCGGTCAAAAGCATCCCAGGCCGACATGTCGGACAGAATCACCTTGTCGCCCACTTTCAGCCCCTCAAGGATTTCGATCGTGTTGACGGAACTTCGCCCCAGCTTCACGTTTACACGCACAGCATCGGAGCCGTCGTCGATGATCTTGAAGAGACCGATGGTGCTGTCGGACTGACCGTGCACCGGTCTCCCGACAAACAGCACATCCCTCAAATTCTCGAGAGTAATGGTGCCGTCCACGCTCAAGTCCGGCCTCGCACCCGGGGGAAGCGGTTCGTCAATCGTCACGTCCACCGTAACGGTTCCGTTTATCACCGATGGATCGATTCGCGAAACATGTCCGTTCACGATTCCATTGCGCGTGTCGATCGACGCCTTTTGCAGAGGTACCACGTCTTTCGCCTGCGTTTCCGCAATCTTGATTTCCGCTTTGAGTTTATGGGGATCAGCTACGCGCGCCAGGTTCGTCCCGGGCGTCACGTTCTGGCCGACCTCAACTGGCACGAGCTGCAATACACCATCGATGCCAGCGCGAACATGCAGTGCATCCAGTTGGCTCTTTTTCAATTGATAGAGAGCTTTCGTCTGATCGATTTTTGCCTGTTGCGCGGCGAGCTTGGCATTCGCGGAATCCGTGGCGATCCTCGTCTTATCGCTCTCGAGCTTAGCGCGAATCGCCAGTTGCTCCACCTTCACCTTTGACAGATTCTCGATGAGCTGTGACGTGAGGCCTAGCTTCACCAGTTTTTCATCGTTGTCGTGCTGGATCTTCGCCTGCTCGTAATCGCTTCGGACAGACGCTTCGGTTGCCTTTTGGTTCATCAGATCGCTGTCAACCTGCACTCGAAGGTTTGCGTAGTCTGCTTCCGCGCCTTTAAGCTGGAACTCCGCGTCGAGCGCGGTTTGCGACAACGTGGGGTCGCTCAGTTCCATGATGATGGAACCGGGTTTGACGATGGCGCCCGGACGCAAGACCCAGCGGTCCACGCGTGCTTGCGTCTGCGAGGCAATCCAGCGGATGTCTTCGGGAACGAGTGTCCCCAGCCCGCGCACTTCGCGCAGCATCGGTCCGCGCTTCACCGTGTCGGACCAGACCGTTCCTGCGTCCACCGAAGGCGCCGCTGGCTTCAACTTGGAAAGTGCATACGTGACGCCGCCCAGTAATACCAGCGCCACAGTGCCGTAGGCAATCCTGCGGATTTTCTTAGCTCTTGCGTTGGATGGTCTTTGGATGTCCATAGTAGTTATCGCCTTTCATAGGCGCAAATCCCTGGCCCAAAAGTGTTCGCCTAAAGCTTCGATTTCTCAATAGGTTATGAGCTTTTGCTCGTGCTGCCAGATCGCTTGTTTGGCCGGATATGGGAATCTATGTCCCATGACCGGACAGTCCAATTCTTGATCCTTGGAGGGGTTCTTTGCCCTCCGTTTCTATTGACCCTACATACTAATGATACGTCTAGTGGGGCCTATTGTTCCAATTCATCCTGTCCTCGCCCAATTTCTCACAATCGTGCTTAGCCTCCGGTTAAGTGCTCTCGGAAGCGGTGAGATTGCACTTCATGCTGTCCATCGGTCTATTTGTCCCCAGCCCAGTCGGCGGGTCCGTCGACCGATTTCCCAGACCACCGAAAGTAATGCAATTTGAAACCACATCGACGCGAACGGTGATACTACAAAAGCACTAGAGCAATTTCTGGCCAGTGGTGTAGGCTTCACTCGCGCGGAGCTGTGGAGACATCCCCGGCATTCTCTCTCCGCGGAAAAACCGTAGATCTGGTCCTGTAAGTTCGAACAAGGAGATGACTCTAATGAAATTGACAGCAATCCTCGCAAAAGCAGTTATCCCGTGCGTTCTTCTCGTTGCCGCTGCATACATTTCCGCCGCCGACACGCCGTCTGTCACCGTGAAAGGTTACGTTCTGGATTCTGCCTGTGCGTTTACGAAAGATCTGAGCAAGCCCATCAGCAAACAATGCGCGACCTCTTGCGCAAACGCAGGCTCACCGCTCGTCATCCTGGCCGACGACGGAACCATCTACTGGCCCATCGCGGCCACTACTCCATCGAGCGGACAAAATCCCAGGCTTCTTCCGTTCGCCGCTGACAAAGTCATTGTGACTGGCAAGGTCTATCAGCGAGGAGGCTCCAAGGCCATTGTCATCGAAAAGATCGAAGCCCAAGGACCTCAAAAATAACTTCCGCGCGATTCTCTCGAATCCGCGAAAGCCACGATGTGGACAGCGCCGGCAAAAGACACTGCCATCAAGCGCGAGTTGCTATCCTCGGCTGCATCGCGGTCTAGCGAGGCTGCTTCTCTATCAATTCGTCCGGCGCCAGCGTGAAAGCCCGCCTGCAGATGTGCCTGATACGAAAGTCAGCGCCGAAAAACTCACTCAGCGCGCAATCTCAATGCTCGCAACCGTCGCCCAGCCGCATGCCGGCTGAGTGATACAATCGACGCGTAATGTCCCTGATCAAATCCAGCCAGCAAAACACGATCCGAACTGTCCATCTTCGCGGTATGGATCTTCTCAACAATCCAGCGCTTAATAAAGGCACTGCCTTCACCGAAGCCGAGCGCGATCTATTCGGCCTGAATGGCCTTCTCCCGCCCGTCGTCGAATCGCTCGACGATCAGTGCATCCGCGCCTACCAGGCTTTTTCTCTCAAGCCCAACGACCTTGAGAGCCACATCTATCTTCGCCAGCTTCAGGACACCAATGAAATTCTCTTCTACCGCCTGCTCCTCGACCACATCGATGAGATGCTGCCCATCGTCTACACTCCAGTCGTCGCTCTCGGCTGTCAGGAATTCAGCCACGTCTATCGCCGTCCGCGCGGCCTCTTCATTTCCTATCCGTTGCGTCATTCCATTCCCGCGCTCTTGCGCAATCATCCAAATCCCGAAGTCGATGTTATCGTCGTCACCGACGGAGAGCGCATTCTCGGCATCGGCGATCAAGGTGTCGGCGGCCTCGGCATTCCTATTGGAAAACTTTCTCTCTATTGCCTCATCGGCGGCATTCATCCCGCACGCACGCTCCCCATTGTGCTCGATGTCGGCACCAACAACGAGGAACGCCTTCGCGACCCCGAATATCTCGGCTGGCGCCACGCCCGCGTCACTGGACCCGACTACTATGACTTCATCGACGCTTTCGTCGCTGCCGTCAAGGAAGTTCTTCCAGCGACAATCCTTCAGTGGGAAGATTTCTCCGGCGTTCACGCGCGTCCCATTCTCACTCGATACCGCGATCAGATGCTCACCTTCAATGATGACATTCAAGGAACGGCCGCCGTCGCGCTCGGAGCCATTCTTTCCGCCATTCGCGTCGCCGGCTCGTCGCTTCGTGATCAGCAGATCGTTTTTCTCGGGGCTGGCGCCGCCAGCATCGGCGTCGCCGATTACCTTCACTCCGCCATGGTCACGGATAGTCTCTCTGAGGAAGAAGCCCGCAGCCGCATCTGGATGGTAAATCGCGGGGGTGTATTGCATTCCGGCCGCACAGATTTGACGCCCGAACAGCGCAACTACGCACAGCCCCAGAGCCGCCTCTCCGCTTGGCCACGCTCCAATGACGCGAAATTTACCCTCGCCGATGCCATCCAGAACGTTCGTGCCACCGTTCTCATCGGTCTTTCCACGTTGGGTTCTGCCTTTACCGAGCCCATCGTTCGCGAAATGGCTGGCAAGGTCGAGCGCCCCATCATTCTCCCGCTCTCGAATCCCACTGACCGTTCAGAGGCCCGTCCTGGGGACTTATATCGCTGGACCGATGGCCGCGCCCTCGTCGCCACCGGCTCGCCGTTTCCTCCCGTCAGTTTTGGAGGCCGGTCCATTCCGATTTCCCAGTGCAATAACGTCTACATTTTTCCGGCTATTGGACTTGCTGTCGTCGCCTCGCGTCCCGCCTCGCGAGTCGTTGGCGTTCAACGAATTACCGATGCGATGATGATCGCCGCCGCTCGCGCTCTCGCCGCACATTCTCCTGCTCTAGCGGACCCATCCGCGCCGCTCCTCCCCGCCTTGAAGGACATCCGCAGTCTCGCGGTGCATATCGCCTTTGCGGCGGCACAGGAAGCAGAACGCTCCGGCATCGCTCCCTCACTTGACTCTGCCTCCTCGCTTCGCTCGAAAATCCTTTCGTGTCAGTGGTCTCCGGTCTACCCGGCCTACGTAGCCGCGTTCCCGTGAACCACAGTTTCAAGTTCGAATCGGGCGGGCGCGCCGCGAATGCATTCTGGTGGAATTGCAAAGAAGCAACGAAATTTGAGGTTTTGCGAGCCTTCGAAAACTACGGAAAATCCGTGAGCTTGCACGCTTCAGAGATTCCAGCGCGTCGCTTATATGAGGCCGCTCTGCCTGGCCAATTTTAGGGCTTCAATCGCCGCTCCTCGCGCTCCTGCTGTGTCGCCATTCGGCATCACGTAGATGGGAATTCCGGCTTGTTCCTCTCTTTGGTTGGGCATACCCTTGCGAATTTCGGCCATGAACCACTGCTGAAACTCCTTGCTCGCCTCCAGCGCGCCGCCGCCAACGATGAACGCATCCGGGTCAAACGTATTCACCATTTCGTCGAAAAAGAGTCCCAAGGCGTGTGCTTGAACCCGGAAAATTTCCTTGCAGAGCGGATCGCCCTTGTCGGCCAGGCCGCGCACGAGTTTCGCCGCTTGATGGGGAGCCAACTTCGCCAGCTCGTGGCCGGCGTAGTGCGGCAGAAAATACGGCAGCAGATTCCTTTCGATCGCCGTCAGGGAACAAAGCGACTCCAAGTCACCCGTGCGCCCGCAATTGCAAACCGGATTGATGCCGCTGGTTCCAGCGATGCTTTGATACGGAATCAGCACATGACCCAGTTCTCCGCCAAAACCATTTTTGCCCTTTACGACATTGCCTTCGAGAATGATCCCCCCGCCATTTCCCGTCCCGATGATGATCGAAATGGAAGTCTCCCTGCTAGTTGCGCCAAAGATCGCATAGTGTCCCCAAAGCGCGGCCGCATTCGCATCGTTCACGTAGGACACCGGTATGCCAAGCTTGTGCGCCAGACCCTCGCGAATATCGAATCCCGCCCATTCTGCATGAACAAAGTTTGTGGAGCCGCGCGCACTGAACTGGCCTCCCGCGCTAGCCGGACCCGGAGTATCCAAGCCAACAGCCACCACATCCTTGAGCTGGACACCCGCTCTCCCTGTGGCGATCTTGAGACCATCTGCTATCTGCTGGAGGCAGATCGCTGGCCCCTGTTTGGCAAGCGCCGGATGCTCGCACAGGCCCTCGATGAGAAATTTCTCTTGCCCGTCCACCAGCGTATAGTTGACGGCAGTTCCGCCCAGATCGACTCCGGCTACGACTGTCACGTTTTTTCTCCCGTCCCGCGCACTGTTTGCTCGACACAGCGTAGCAGAATCGAGAAAAATCGGCGAAGCCCGCAGCTTTATCCTCTTCGTGACGACCCAACGGCAGATGCAGCCTTACGCGGGACATACCGGAGGGCTCTAACGGTGATGGCCTAAAGGTGTCTTCGACCAGGAGGGCAGCAGCACGGAGTTGGCCGAACTGCAAAAGGGACGCGCGCCACGGCGCTGCTGACATACAATCGGGCCATCATAAAACAACCTCTTTGGCGGGAGCCGGCTTATGAGACTCGGAATCCGGAAATCGTTCAAAATCCTTGCACCGGGAAGCTCTCTGCGGAAGAGAGTGGCATACAGCCTAACCATCGCCCGAGCGATTCTGGTGCCAGTAATTTTCCTGGCGGTGTATTACCTCTTCGAGATGGGATGGATTGTGGACCGCATAGTGAATGTGGATGCGCCGGCAGCCACGCTTGCGCAACGGGCTTCGATTGAAATGCTGGAAGCGCGCCGCGCGGAAAGAAACTATCTCTTGCTGCACGATCAGAGTTATCTCACGGCGAACCGTGAATCCATCGAAAAGACGAAAGGGATTGTAAGCCAGATCCACGATCTGGAAGCGGAGGACGCCGGGTCAACCCAAAAGGCGCTGAGGTCGCTCGATGTATACGAACAAAGGTTTGCGGCGGCGGTTTCGGCGACGGCCCAGCCAGGGCTGGGCGATGCCGATCGCATTCAAAGCGTGGTGCGTGCTTATGAAAAGGACTTGGACGACTTGTTGCGAAGTTCAAGGGCCAAGCGGCGCGCACAATTGATCGACGAATTGCGTACCCGCGTCGGCTCGTTCGACGCGCAGATCACTGAAACCGTTCGAGCAGGTAATCCAGCTTTAGCTCAAGTCACCGTTGATCTGCAAAGTTCGAGCCAGGAGGTTCTGGAATTGCTAGCCGGGCTCGAGACGGAAAATTGGACCCGAGTGCAGGGCGATCATAGGGAAGCCAGACAACTGATGCGGCATGCGGAGTGGGCCTTGAGCATTGTGTCCGCGATTACGCTCCTGTTCAGCGTGTGGGTGAGTTTTATTCTGCCCAGGCAAGTTGTGAAACCGCTCATCAGCTTGCGGGAGGCCGTGGATCACGCCGCGCAGGGACATGGCGCGATTGATTTGGAGATCGAAGGACGCGGAGAAGTGGCGGAGCTAGCGAAGAGCGTGCACAACCTCATTGTGCAGTTGCGCCAAAACGCGTGACGACACTGTCGCTAGAAAGGCTGAATCTTATTTGCCGGAACTCGAGAGGCGCTTGACCAGTTCATACAGGAAAGCCTGGCCTTCGTAGAAGGACTGAACGCCCAATCGTTCATCGCGGCCGTGGAAGCGAATGTCATCGCGGTCCATAAAAAAGCCCTGAATGCCATACGTGGGAATACCCGCGGCCCGGAGATAACGGCCGTCGGTGGCGCCCATAACCATTATGGGAACCGTGGGGACGCCGGGCCACAGAGAATTGGTGACTGCCGTCACGGCCTTGAGCACATCGGGGCGCATTGGTGAAGCGGCTGCTTTGCCAAAGTCGCCCATCTGTTTGACGCCGACCTGATCATCCGCCACGACTTTTTGCAACGTGCTTAGGACGTATTCCGCAGTGTCTTCAGGCAGCACCCGGCAATTCACGGTAGCGGCCGCAAGTTGCGGCAATGCGTTGATGGCGTGGCCGCCTTCAAGCATCGTGGCGACGCACGTGGTGCGAAGAGTCGAGTTCCACGCGGGAGACGCCGCAGCGACTCTCTCCATGGATTCCTGAGAACCGGAGGAAACCTTTACAAGGTCCTCCTTGATCGGCCCGGTTTCGATCTTTGCCATCTGCTGGAAATAGGCGGCCGTGACTTCGTTCGTTTTCAGGGGAAAGCCGAAATCGGAGAGCCGCTGGAGGGCCCCGGCGAGATGATAGATGGCATTGTCGTGGACCGGCATGGAGCTGTGGCCGCCCTTGTTGTGGACTTCGAAGCGGTACGTGATGACATATTTTTCGCTCACCTGCAGGTCGTTCGAAAGCTTCTTGCCTTTGGATTCTTCTCCCCAGCCGCCTTCGTTGAGAGCTAGATCGGCGTCAATCAGATCGCGGTGATTCTTTAACAGCCAGTCCACGCCGTTGTACGGACCGCCGCCTTCCTCATCGGCGGTGAGAGCCACGATGATGTCGCGGTCGGGCTTGAAGCCTTCGCGTTTGTACTGAATCAAGTTAGCGATCCACACGGCGGCTTGCGCCTTGTCGTCGCCGGTGCCGCGGCCGTAAAAGTACCCGTCGCGCTCAATGAATTGAAATGGATCCATGCTCCAGTCTTCGCGTTTGGCTTCGACCACATCAGTGTGCGCGAGAAGCAGGATTGGTTTGTGAGCTCCCGTGCCGCGGTAGCGAACGACAAGATTGGCTTTTTTCGGGATGGCTCCGCCAACGAAGATGTCAGCGTCAGAGAATCCTGCGGCTTTCAAGCGAGCGGCAGCTGCTTCGGCGACAGGAGTTGTAGCGCCGGTCGTAAAGCCGGACTGGATTTCGATGAATTGTTTGTAGATATCGTGCGCAAGCTGCTTTTCGGCGTCGGGGCGGGTGGTTTGCGCCTCTGTGGAATAGGCGCAGAAAAAGAGGATGAGCGAGATTGTCAAACGGTACCAGGCTTTTGCGATTTGCATGGCGCGATTCTTACATGGCTACGGCGATGGGCGCAACTTTTCAGCGCCAGCGATCGTTCGAAAATGCGAGAAGATTTGAAATGGTTCAGACGCGCCCGGTCTTTACGCCCACTTGTAGCCTTGCTTCGCCAGCGGAAGAGAGCGGATACGCTTTCCGGTTACTGTAAAGATGGCGTTGCAAACGGCGGGAAGAATCGGTGGAAGCGCGGGTTCGCCGAGCCCCGTGGGCGGATTGTCGGTCGCGAGAAAGTGGACTTCGATTTCCGGAGGAACCTGGTTCATGCGCAGCGGCGGATACGAATCGAAGTTGTTTTGCACGGCGCGCCCGCGCTCGATCGTGATTTCGTAGCCCATGAGGTGACTGAGGCCTTCGATCACCGAGCCTTGCGCCTCGTTGAGTGCGCTGGTGGGATTAATGATTTGGCTTCCGACGTCACCTGCGACCCAGACCTTGTTGACCTTAAGGTGATTGTCCGAAGTGACGCGAACTTCGGCGACCTCAGCGAAATATCCCCGATGACTGAAGTGGAACGCGACGCCCATGCCGGTATCTTTTGGCAGAGTGCGCTTGCCCCAGCCCGATTTCTCCGCGACAAGCTCGAGGACGCCGCGCATGCGCGAAGCGTTAAAGAGAAACGCGGGCGGAGTTGGTTGACCTCCGGCTGGGGCTGGCGCGCCTTCGAGCGGAGGAGTGTTTAGCAAGGCTAGGCGGAACTTCACGGGATCAACGCTCGCGGCGTGTGCGAGTTCGTCAATAAAGGATTGCATCACGAAGGCGATACCGTTGCTGCCGGGAGCGCGCATCGCGCCCGTCGGGATACCCATCGAAATCAGAGAAACGTCCGTGGCGAAGTTCGAGATGAAGCGGGCGGGGAATTCGTCCGGAGAAATTCCCGCGGACGAAGCGAAGCGCTCGCCTTCGCCAAAACTCACGAAGTGGTTACGCCACGCAACTAGCTTGCCCGACGCATCGACGCCGGCCTTCAAAAAGTGAAAGCCTGCTGGTCGATAGAAGTCGTGATGCATGTCGTCTTCGCGCGACCACAGGAGCTTCACGGGCGTGCCCCCGAGTTGCTTGGCTATCCACGCTCCTTCGATCATGTAATCGTTGGTCAAGCGCCGCCCGAACCCGCCTCCCATGCGCGGAAGGTGGATGGTGACGTCGCTTTCGGCGATGCCCAGCGTCTTGGCCACCTGCGTCAACCCGCGCTGCGGCGTCTGGCTGGGCACCCACATCTCCAGCTTGCCGTCTTGAAAACGCGCCGTGCAGTTCTGCGGCTCGAGCGGTGCGTGTGCGAGGAACGGATAGAAGTAGGCGCCTTCCACAACTTTGGAAGCAGATTGCAGAGTGGCATCGGCGTCGCCATCGGTACGCAGCGAGCGCGCAGGCTTTTGTTTTGAAAGTTCGGCGGCCGTGCGCGCGAACCCCTCGCTGCTTTGGCTGGCGGTCGCTCCTTCATCCCACTTGACTTCCAATTTTTGGCGGGCGGTCTTTGCGGTCCACCAGTTGTCCGCAACGATAGCAACGCCGCAAAGGAGACCCGTCAAATCACTGCCGCCTTCCACGATGAAGGCATGGCGGACACCGGGAATGGCCTTGATGACGTCGAGATTGGCGCTGACCACTCTTCCCGCAAACACGGGACATTTTTCGAAGATGCCCCATAGCATTCCCGGAAGTTTGAAATCGATGCCGTAGAGGGGCTTACCGGTGACGATGGCAGGATTGTCCACACCCGGGATGGATTTGCCGATAATTTTGAAATCTTTGGGATCCTTCAGCTTGACAGTGGTGATATCGGGCGGCGTTAATTGCCCGGCTTTGGCAGCGAGCTCACCGTAACCCAAAGAGCGGTTCGTAGCCGAATGCTGCACGCGGCCGGAGGCAGTGGAGCATTCGGACTCCGGAACGGACCAGGATTGTGCAGCGGCTGCCACGAGCATCTGGCGCCCCGCTGCGCCGACCTGGCGCATCGGTATCCAGTTGTTCGGGGTCGCCGTGCTGCCGCCGGCAACCTGCAGGCCGTATTTTGTGAAGTTGACGTCGCCCTGCTCAATCCGAACATCCTTCCAATCGACGTCAAGCTCTTCCGCGATGAGCATGGGCAGCATGGTTCGAACGCCCTGACCAATTTCGGGATTCTTCGCGATGATAGTCACAATGCCTTCCGGCGAAATGCGGACAAACGCATTCGGTGTGAGGACTGCGGGCGGCGGACCTTGCGGCGCTTGTGCGAGCGCATTCTCGACCGGATCGATGTAGGCCGCGAGGAGCATTCCGCCGCCGGCGACGGCGGTCACGCGAAGAAATGAGCGGCGTCCGATAGTTCTGGTGGTCCTGGTGTTCTTGGTGCTCCTGGGCTCAACCCCTTCCAACGTCTTCATAGGGCCTCCTCACCTTAGACCGATCATCCGCTATATCGGTTACGTTGCCGCGCAGAACAAGCCTGCGCCAAATGCACGAACACAGGAATTATAGCGCGTGATCGCTAAAGTGGAAGCAGCAAGAGAGAAGTGCGGTGTGCGCTTGGGTTGGTGGCACACGCCGAATAAATTCTTTGCAAGTTCCGGTGGAAATTTCGTTCTAAGAAAGCCGCCGCGAGCAACCCGGCGTCCAGATTGTGAACTCTAATGGAGTAACAAACGAGAGTACGAGCACTGTTCGTCGAGAACAGCAGCGAATGCTCTTGGGCGGTCCTCCTTTCCCCGGGTTGAGAAGCATATCGGCCGAGGCAATTTCCAGAGGCTAGAGGTGTCGAAAATGACCAGCTCAAGTGCGTTTCTTTCTCAATCCCATGAATATCTTAGGTTCTGCCGTTTCCTCCCGTGCGTCGTGGCTGCGCTTTTGCTATGCGCGTTCAGTTCTTCCGCGCAGACCGCAGCTCACGCGCCTGGATGGGTAGTGATTCCCATCGGAGACTATCGAACGCTTCATGCGAGGGCCTATCCTCCCGAGCGCGAGCCGGAACTGCCGCCCGTTGACGCGACTCTGACGCGCGTCGATTACGATTTGCGCATCGATGGAGATCTCGCCACGGGCCGTGCCAGTCTCACCGTGGATGTGCTTAAAGATGGCTGGGTGCGCGTGCCCATCCCGGCCGGACTGTTAGTGAGTGGAGCCAAGCTCGACGGCAAGCTGATTTCACTTGTGCCGGGGGGCTTGGGAAAGGGCTCGAACCAACTCTCCGCGCTGCTTTCTCGGCCAGGGCGATCTGTCTTGCTGCTTGACATTGCGATGCCTGTCATCTCCAATGCCGGAGAAGAGAGCATTTCTCTGCCTTCGACCGGTTCCGGAGTTACGCGCGCATCCGTTCGCCTTCCCAAACAGGGCGTCGAAATCAAACTCATCGGCGGCCTTCTGGCGGATAAAACCGAGTCCGGCGCGGAAAGCAAATGGCTGGCGTATGCACGCGGGAATGAGCCCCTCACCTTCTCCTGGAAAAGAAAGTCGGAAGATCACCGGAGCTCCCAGCCGTTGCGGCTCCGTGGTTCGCTGACGGAGTTGACCGGACTCGGCGAAGACACCACCACAGTCGTGGCGGAAGTCAACGTCGAGGTCACGCAAGGCGCCGCAAAAGAAGTGCGCATCGCGCTTCCAGACAAACTAACCGTGAATCAAGTCGCAGGCGCGATGGTGTCCGACTGGGAGATGAAGGACGGCCAGCTTGCCGTGATCTTCTTGGAGCCCGTCGAGCAAAACGCCAAATTTATTGTGAGCGGAGAAACGCGAAGCCCGCGGGATGGAAAGATTGAAATTCCGCTTCTGCGCCTGCTGAACACGGAACGAGACACGGGAGGCGTGGCGGTGGAAGTTCTCGGCGCAGGGGAGATCAAGGAGTTCAAATCCGAAGGACTCGAAAATGCCGATGCCACGGACTTGGGCGAGATCGTTTCGAGCCGGCAATCGGCTTCACTCTCTGCGTTTCGTTTCCGTTCGGGCGACGCAAAGACAACGCGCTCGCTCGCCGTGAACGTCGCTCGCTACACGCCTCAAGCCGTCTTGATGGCCAACATCGCTGAAGCGCGCTACAACATCCTGATCACCAACGACGGAAAGACGTTGGTGCAGGCGCGCTATGCAGTGCGCAATAACCAAAGAAACTTTCTGAAAATTTCCCTCCCGCAGGGCGCGCTCCTCTGGAGCGCAGCCTCGGCAGGCAAGCCCGTTCGTCCTGGGCAGTCGCCCGACGGCAGCGTACTCTTGCCACTTGAAAAATCGCACGCTGGCGAAGAAGCGCCGGAGTTCGCGGTCGAGGTCACTTACATAGACCGCGGTACGGCGTGGAACGACAAAGGACAATTCAAGTTGGCGTTGCCTTTGCTCGATTTGCCTGTTTCGCGAACGGGACTGCTGGTTTACCATCCGCCACTCTTTAAAGTGACGCCACAGCCCGGATCGTTCCGTGCAGAAGCCTACGCGGAACCTGCATCCGCTGCGCTGAATCCTCCTCCGCCACCGGCTTCGGGAGTAATGGCCTCGGTGAGCAGCGCTCCGGCGTCTCCAGCCAAGCTGACGACTGGCGAAGTCTCAGCTCTCACCGAATCGAAAATATCTGCCGATCAGCTTGCCGCGCAGACGCTGTTCGACAACTTCCGAATGACGCTCCAAGGCGGCAAAGCGGCAGGGATTCTTCCCATCAACGTCTCCTTTCCCCAGTTGGGGCCGTCTCTCTTTCTTGTTTCCGAACTTACAGGCGAAAACCAATCACCGAGCGCTAATTTGAATTATCAGCGAGAGAAAAAGGCAGGTGGGCGATGAAAACCATACTACTTGCAATTGCGTTGCTAGCAACCACGCCCGCGTGGGGACAGGAGAGAATCAACCCTATTATTCCGCCTGTAGGCGACGTCACGTTGAGCCTGGAAGAGTACAACAGGCTGCTGGAACTGGCAGGCAGGACGCCGAGACGCGTCGAGAACGCGCCATTTCCTTATACGATCAAGCGCGCCGACGTGAAGCTGCGCGTCACAAACGAAACCGTGATGGGAACAGTTCAGTTGCAAGGGGAAACATTCCACAAGGGTGAAACGAAGGTCGCACTCATCTCGGGACTGACCATCCTGGACGCGTACCACGAAGGCAAGGGGCTGCCGCTCGAGCAGGAGAACGGAATCCAAACTGCGATTCTGGCCGGTCCAGCGGAATTTTCAGTTCTACTCGATGCGGGGCTGCCTTTAAGCATCGAGACAGGCCGGGCGTCATTCAGCCTGCCCGTGCCCTCGGCGGGCAGCGTGCTTCTGACACTTGAGGTCCCTGGCGACCACACAAATGTGAGAATCAGCCCGGGTTTGATCACGAGCCGTGAATCTAAAAACGGAAACACCACGATTGAGGCCACGCTCGTTCCGGGACAGCCTGCGAACATCTGGTGGGCGACCAGAGAGGTGGTTGCCCCGGTCGTCCCGCGGGAACTGCGCTTTCTTTCCAACATGAAGACGTTGGTTTCCGTCAGCGAAGCGGATATTCGGCTCGCTGTGCTGGCTGATATCACCGTGGTGCAGGGAGACCCCGCACAATTTGAAATGGAAATTCCAGCGGGATATGAAGTTACCGGAGCGACGGGCGCTTCCGTGGATTCGATCAGAATGCAAGATGGCGTGCTGACAATAAAGTTGAACGCTCCAGCGCAACGCACCCATCAGTTCCTGATTACCATGGAAAAGCCGATCACTGTGACGAAGGCCGACGTGCCATTCTTGAGCGTGAAAAATTCGCAACGCGAGACGGGCGAAGTGCTCATCGAAGGCGTCGGCACTATGGAACTGACCGCGACCGAAGGCGGAAGCCTTAAGCGCATGGATTTCAAGGAGACGAACCCTTATTTGCGTTCGCTGGCACGCTCTTCCTTGCAGGCGGCTTTCCGCTATCACCGGCAGCCGGTCGAGAATCCGAGCCTGGCATTGGAGTGGACTCGATTTCCGGACAGCAGCGTGCTTGCGGCCGTAGCCGAACGGGCCGTGGTTACGACCCTCGTGACCACGGAGGGAAGATCGCTGACGGAAGTGAAACTGACGGTCAAGAACCAGGTTCAGCCATTCTTGAAAGTCGAGTTGCCCGCTGGAGCAAACATCGTGACCGCGGAAGTCGCTGGAGAGAAGGTCAAGCCGGTAGAAGCCCCCGATGGCCACCGCGTGCCTTTGTTGCGGCCCCGTTTCCGGCCGGTTGACTCCTACGAAGTTTCTTTCGTGTTCATGGACTCAGGTGCGCCGTTTGCGAAGAAAGGCGGCTCGGAAATAACGCTGCCGAAAATGGATATTCCCATCGCGGTGCTTCAGTGGGAGGTATTTCTGCCGGAGCAGTACAAAGTAAAGAATTTCGGCGGAGATGCCTTGGCTGCGAACCTGTTGCCGGCATCCTTCCTAGGAGTCGAGAGTATGGGGTATGCCTCAGGGTCCTTCCAGGTCGCCGAGAATGGCAGACTTGTTGGCGGGATCGCGCCGCTTTCACTGCTGCCCGGACAACTCGGCGGCTACATTGTGGACCCGAGCGGCGCTGTGCTTCCGAACGCACAAGTGAGCGTCATTCAACTGGACACAGGAGCGGTCCGGAATGCTGCGACCGATTATTCCGGCCGATGGATCGTTTCGGGCATCCCGTCCGGGAGAGTGAAAATCACCGCGACCTCGTCCGGCTTCAAGACCACGGTTCGCAACCTCAATCACGACGCGAACTATCCCACCTCTTACAACTTTGCTTTGCAGATTGGCGCCCTTAACGAATCGGTTGAGGTGCAGAGCGGCAAGGATGACACGGATGAATCGCGACGGATCGAACGCGATTTGAAAAAGAGCGAAACCGCCGCTTCCACCACGGCTTCTTCGAATGTACTGAATCTCCAGCGACGCGTGTCGGGCGTTCTTCCGGTGCGGGTCGATGTGCCGCGAGCAGGCAATTCGTACAGCTTCGTTCGACCACTTGTGCTGGACGAAGAAACAAAGCTTACGTTCACCTACAGAACCAAATAAACGCCCAAGCATTCAGCGAAGCCTTAGGTTTGACAGCGGCCAGGAGACGACACCCTCCCGGCCGCGATCGTTAAAAATTGCTCATTTAGCGCCGCTGAACTTGGGCCGAGGGCGAACCCTTCACTCCGGGAACTAAGTGCCGCATCGAAGGGAATTTAGGGAAGCAGTAGAGAATTGTTACATGCCCCATGTCGGACAACCGAGGGCGGGTCGCGCCGGGTAAGCCACGGAGCGGATATCCCTAGGGATGTCACGCACAGAATGACGAAGCCTCCGGTCCGCGCGAATCGGCAAGAGAAGCGATATTCAAGGAAACTCGCGAACCGCCAGGAGCCGTCTAAGTTGAGAACCGGCCTGCATGCAGGAGACATTTGGGGATAGACAGGCGTAGATTCAAACTATAGGGGATGGGAAGAGGAAGAACGAAATGAATGCAATCATAAGATTCCTATCAATTTCATTTTTGAGTTTTCTGGCAGTGGCGACGGAAGCACAGGCGGGGCCTTGGGCTCCGCAAGAGGCGCCGCCGGCTCAGAATCCTGGGACCGCGCAGAGTGCGGGCTCGCCGCAAACGCCGGGGCGTGGCGGCGAAAGGCGCCCAGGTCTTTTTGGAAAACTGACGGCCATCCACGAACAATCTCTTGAGGTAACAACACCGCAAGGGGGCGCGGTCACCGTCAAGATCAGCGGGACGACGCAATTCCGGAAAGACCGTGACGCTGCGAAGCTAAGCGATTTCAAGGTCGGGGACATAGTGTTCGTGCGAGGCGAAGAAAACTCCGATCACACCTGGACTGCGGAAATAGTTGGAGAGCGCCCCGGCGGCGGACTTGGCGGCGGATCAACTGGCGGGGCACAGGGAGGTCGTGGTGCTGGTCCCGGCGGGAGACTCATGACGGGAGTGCTCGGCCAGGATTATGTATTCGGAGAAGTGAAGGCTATTGACGCGCCCAAACTCACGATTCTGCGCCCGGACAACGTGACGCAAACTATCGAGCTGAACGAAGAGACATCGCTTCGAAAAGGGCGCGACAGTGTGACGATGGCGGACATCCAGCAAGGCGATCACGTGTTTGTCCGGGGCGCCATGAAAGATAACGCGTTCGAACCGAAAACCGTGATGGTCATTGGGCCGGAACAATGGAAGCGGATGCAGGAGACGGGAATGGCCGGAGGGCCTCCCGCGAACCCGCCAAAGGACAACAATTCGCAGCAGAAACCGCCGGAGCCGCCACATTGAAATCGTTTGTTTGGACTTTTATTCTCTTGAGCCTGGCGGCCTTCGTAGCTCCAACTTTGTCCGCGCAGGAGAGTCCGCCCGCGGCGCAATCACCTGCTTACCAAATCACCGGGAGCGTGCACAGCGGGAAAACCCCGCTGCCGGGCGTTACCTTGACCGCGACAAGCACACTTACGGGAAAGAAATTCACCGCGGCAACCATTTCCGATGGAAGTTTTGTCTTTATCGGCTTGCCGCGAGGAAGATACGTGGTGCGCACGGAGTTCATGGGATTTGCGGCGCAAACACAAGAGGTGGTGCTGAATCCTGAAAATCCATCGGGAAAAGCGGACTTCGAATTAATTCTCGCGTCGCGGCAGCAGGAACAGACCAATCAACTAGCCGCTGCTGCGGCAAGTGCCGTGCGCGGTTTTCAAAGTTTGACGATGGATTCCACGGAGTCGGCGCTCGCGGGTAGCGATTCTGGAGCTGCATCGATGGGGCAAACGCCAAGCGCGAGCGACCTGGCAGCCCTTCCTCAGAACGGCGCCGGCGCGGACGCACCCACGGAATCTGTGAGCATCAGCGGCGTGCAAGGACGCACGCAGGACTTTGGCGCGGGCAACGAAAGCGACCTCGAGGAACGAATTCAGGAATTCCGTGATCGCGCGCAGCAAATGGGAATTGGAGGCTTTGGAGGAGGCGGAGGTCCCGGCGGGTTTGGCGGAGGCGGGCCGGGGGGCGGCGGCCCCATGGTGATCCGGTTGGGCCGCGGCGGATTTAATGTGAACCAGCCGCACGGTTTCTTGTTTTTTTCTGACGATACTTCCGCAATGGATGCCAGGCCGTACTCCTTGACGGGTCTCGAGCTGCCGAGGGCCGATTACAACCAGGCTCGCTTCGGAGCGAACGTAGGTGGTCCCCTGAACATTCCGAAAATATTCAACGGCGGAAACAAGACATTTTTTTTCGTGGGCTGGAACGGGAGTCGCGGTAGTTCGCCGTATGACGCGCTTTCGACGGTGCCCACATCCGCGGAGCGGACCGGCGATTTCTCAGCGTTAACGGCGCCGGTCTACGATCCGGCAACCGGGCAGCAATTCCAGTTCAACGGGCGGCCAAATGTGATGGACCCCTCTCTGATCACTCCGCAGGCGCAAGCCCTTCTGAACTACATTCCACTGCCCAATTTGCCGGGAGCGACGCAGAACTTTCATTTCGTAACTTCGGCGGAGAGCGATTCGGATTCCGTAAGTTTGCGGCTCATCCATAATTTTGGCGCTGCGCCGGCGCAGGGGAATCGCGTACTTGGCGGAGGACGCGGCGGCGGCGGTGGCAGGCGGGGACCCAGAAACAACCTTAATTTGGGCATGAGCTGGAGTAGGTCGACGAGCGACATCATCGGTCCCTTTCCTTCGCTGGCGGGCGGGACGGGCACGCAAGGCTTGAATGCCAACGCGGCGTGGGTTTACGGCAAAGGACGCGCAACGAATAACCTGCGCTTTAACTACAACCACAGCCACGTTTCGGCAACCAATTTGTATTCCACGGTTACGGATGTCGCTGCCGCCGCCCAGATTGCCGGCGTCTCCACGAATCCATTTGACTGGGGCATTCCGGGGATTGGCTTCACGTCCTTTTCTGGCTTGAACGATCCTACTCCCCGCCGGCAACTGAACCAGACCTATACCGTTTCCGACAACGTGATCTGGAATCACGGGAAGCACAACTGGCGCTTTGGCGGCGACTATCGCCGCATTTTGCAGAGCTTTCACTCGGCAAGAAACGCAGCGGGCACCTTTACGTTTACTGGCTTCGCCACCGCGCTTTACGTGAACGGCCAGCAACAGCAAGGAACAGGGAGCGATTTTGCAGATTTTCTGCTCGGCTTGCCTCAGCAGAGCAGCATTCAATCTGGAACTAATGCTTATAATTTTCGCGCGAACTCCTACGATTTCTTCGCGCAAGATGACTGGCGCATACGCGCGAACCTATCGCTGAACCTCGGCATCCGCTACGAGTACAACGGGCCCTACACGGAATCGAAAAATCAAATTGCTAACCTGGATGTTGCGCCAGGATTTACTGCCGCGGTGCCTGTCGAACCCGGGCAGACTGGTCCTGCCTTTGGCGTTTTTCCCGCATCGCTGATTCAGCCGGATCGAAACAACTTTGCTCCACGCCTCGGGCTGGCCTGGAAGCCTCTGAAGCAGACGGTGGTGCGCGCCGGATACGGCATCAATTACAACCTTGCGCAGTATGGCGCGGTAATCCAAAACTTTGCGTTCCAGCCGCCTTTTGCGGAGACGGCGACGAATACGGCCACTACGGCGAATCTCCTCAATCTGGCAAATGCCTTTCCGAATCTGGCGCCCGGCACGGTCACGAATAATTTTGCCGTCGATCCGAACTACCGGCTCGGTTACGTGCAGGTATGGAACGTGGATGTGCAGCGAGATTTGCGCGGCGGCATCGTGATGAACGTGGACTACAACGGCTCGAAGGGAACGCGGCTAGACACCGAGCGAGCGCTTTTGATCGCTGGTTTGCAGCCTTTCACGTACGAATCGTCCGCCGGAAATTCGGTCTTTCACTCCGGGTCGCTTCGCTTTCGGAAGCGTATGGCCAAAGGCCTCGGGCTTAGCGGGACCTACATTTATTCGAAGTCGATCGATGATGCTTCTTCGATCGGCGGCGGAGGCGCGGTCGTGGCGCAGAATGCGTTTGACATCGCCGCGGACCGCGGACTCTCGAGTTTTGATCAGCGCCATAAATTTACGGGGAACTGGATCTACGATTTGCCCTTCGGCGAGAATCGGCGATTTGCGCAGAAGGGCGCGGCCTCGCACATTCTTGGTGGGTGGCAGTGGAGCGGAGATTTTACGGTCGCGAGCGGCCTGCCTTATACCATTCGAGTGCTGGGAGGGACGCTGGACATCCAACGCGGAGTCAGTGGGTCGCTGCGCGCCAACCTGGTTTCTGGCGAATCGACTGGCATCAGCAATCCGACCACCAAGGAGTGGTTCAACACCGCGGCTTTCTGCCAACCCGAGACGATGGCAAATAATCCAACCGCGACTTGCGTAAATGCCAGCGATTCCACTTTCGGCGATGCGGGGCGGAACATCCTGCAAGGGCCGGGGCAAGTGAGTTTGGACATGTCGCTGAACAAGACAATCCAGATCAAGGAATTTCGCGCGCTCGATCTGCGGATTACGGCGAACAACATCTTCAACATGGTGAACTTCAGTTCGCTGGGCACGACGGTGAACTCGACAACTTTTGGCGAAGTGACGGGTGTGGGAAACATGAGGCGCGTGACGGTGCAAGCGAGGTTCCGGTTTTGAGGGAGAAGGCCATGATTGCACTACTGCGAAAAATCGCGGCCATCGCGGTTGCAAGTGTTCTTGTGCAAGGAGCCGTACCTTCGTTCGCGCAGCAGTCTCAGCCGCAGTCTCCTTCAGGAGCGAAATCGGAAGCACAAGAGCGGCAGACTCCGATCCGGGTTACTTCGGAGTTGGTGCTGGCGAACGTCGTGGTGCGCGACAAAAAAGGAAATCTGGTTCGCGATTTGAAGAAGGAAGATTTCACGCTGTTTGAAGACGGCAAGAAACAAGAGATTTCGACTTTCGATTTTGAAAATGTTGACCAGCTGGAGACGGCGGGAGCAGCCGAGAAAACAGTGACGGGCGAAACGGCGGTGACGGCCGGACCAGCCGGCGTGCTGCGGAAAAGCGACTCGCCGGTAATGAATGCGCGCGACCGGCGAGTCATCGTTTTCTTTTTCGATTTTTCCGCTATGGAGCCCGAGCAGATCGACCGCTGCGTGGACGCGGCGAAGAAGTATATAAATACGCAGATGCACCCAGCCGACCTCGTCGCACTGGTATCGCTGGCGACGAATATGCACGTCGATCTCGACTTCACGGACGACAAGACGAAAATACTTCCCGTGTTGACGGGGTACTCCTCCGGGGAAGGGCAGGGATTTAATAACGGCGACACCGGGAGCGCCGAGGGAGCGGCGGAAACGGGCGGCTCGTATACAGCCGACGACACGGATTACAACACGTTTAGCGCGGATAGAAAGTTGCTCGCATTGCAGTCAACCATGGACGTGCTGGGAAAGATTCAACAAAAGAAATCACTCATTTATTTCAGCAACGGGATCAGCCAATCCGGAAACGACAACCAATCGGCGTTGCGGGCGGCCACGGCGGCGGCGGTGAAAAACAATGTTGCCATCTATACCGTTGATATTCGCGGCTTGCAGGCTTTTCCACCGGGCGGCGAAGCGCAGAGCGCCAGCTTGCACGGGCAGTCCGCCTATAACGGCGCGGCGGTTTTGAGCGACTTCAGCAACAATGCCGCTTCGCAAGAGACGCTGTCCACGCTGGCGGCGGACACGGGCGGAAAAGCATTCTTCGATACGAACGATTTCAGCGGCGTGTTTACGCAAGTGCAGAAAGATACTTCCGCGTACTACGTTCTCGGATTCACGAGCATGAACCCCGCGAAAGACGGAAGGTACCGCCGCTTGAAGGTGACCGTGAACCGGGCCGACGTGAAGCTCGAATACCGTCCGGGATATTACGCCGGCAGAGATTTTGTGCACCTGAATCGCGCGGACCGCGAGTCGCAGCTCGAGGATGAACTCGCCGCGGAGCTGCCGCAGACCGACGTTCCACTCTATGCGGGGACGGCGTATTTCCGTCAGGATGAGTCACATTATTATCTCGCGGTTTCCTTGGTGGTTCCCGGTTCGCAAATTCCGTTTGCGCAAGAAAAGGACAAAGACAACGCCACGATCGACATTATTGGAGAAGTGCGTATCGGTGACAAAGGCAAAGTGCCGGTGGGGCAGCTGCGGGACACGGTGAAGCTGGCCGTGGACAGCACGCAGCAGGTGCGGCGGAAGAACGTTCAGTACAACACGGGATTTGTGCTTGCGCCGGGAAGTTATCATTTGAAATTTATCGTGCGCGAGAATCAGACGGGTCGCATGGGTTCGTTTGAGACGGACGTACAGATTCCGGATTTGCGCAAGGCGCCGCTGCGGATGAGTTCGGTGGTGCTGAGCAGTTTGCGGACGCCGGTGACAAACGCGCCCAAGAAGAAGGGCGCGAATCCGCTGATTCAGGATCAGACGCAGCTGGTGCCCAACGTGACGCACGTGTTTACGCGCGACCAGCATTTGTATTTGCAGTATGAAATTTACGATGCTGCAAAAGGCAAAGTCGCAATTGCCGCGCCTGCGGCGGCCGTAGCTCCAGCCGGCCAGCAAGCGAAGGCGGCGCAGAGCGGTCCGCCTCAGAAGGCGGACCCTGCAAAAGCGGGCGCGACGCAGATGCGCGACGGGATACACGTTTTGACGAGCATTGAATTCTTGCAGGGCAACGTGAAAGTCTATGAATCGAAGCAAGTGGCTGCGACGGAAGTTACGGCTCCGGATCGGAAGGCGGTTGTTTTTCAAATTGATCTGCCGCTGCAATCGCTGAAGCCGGGGCTTTATGTTTGCCAGGTGAATGTGATTGATGATGTGTCGGGAAACTTTGCGTTTCCGCGGTGGCCCATCTTAATTAGGGATGCGGCTCCGGCGGCTGCTCCTGCGACGCAGTCTTCCAACGGTTTCGGGAAGTGAGCTGGATGCCGCGCGGCGTCACTCGAGCTTGGCAATGCACAGACTAAAGTCTGTGCCACTCGCGGCCTGCCCTCCCCCCTCCCCCTTTTTTCATAAGTGCGGATTCTAAAAGACTTAGATTTTCTGTAAGTTGATTAGAATCAACACTACTGGGCTTTTTTGCAAGTGTTGATTCTAAAGGGCTTGGAAGTAAACATAAGTCGTGCTCGGAATTCGCTATTTCGAGGAGTATAGGCAGCGCGACGAACAGCATGAGGGGCGTTGTTCTGCTTACCCCTCCGCAACGGGAGAAAAAGCGAACTGTTCCGCGCTGCGCCACATACGACGGTCCGAGCGCGTTTGCCGGTTTGCGAAACAGCGGAGCAGAGCACAGCCAAGATTCCTCGCATGCAAACTGCGCATGCGATGTAAATACGCTTGGCTGTGCCACTGTGCCCCAAAATGAAAAAAGCGGCAGAAAGGCTGCCGCAGGAAACTTTTCAGAATACTGCCTAGCTTTATTATAGCACGGAAGACTGTTAGCTCAAACGGTCAGATGGCTGGACCGAATTGAGACAAAGCGCAAATGGTTGCGAAGAAGTACGGTGCACGTCGACTTTCGCACAGTAGATTCACGTGCCGAGCCGCGGACGTGTCGGGTGAAGTTGAATCTAAACTTGCACGCTTGAAAGACCAATGCCAAGAGGGCGGTACCCGCGGAGGGCTGAAGCCGAACAGCCGCCTTTGAAAAAGCAAGACCCAGCGCGGGCTGAGTTGCCTTTGCCGGAGTTGCGGGTTATTGCCCCTGGCAGCGAAAAGAGCGGCGACGGATGCACCTACGACCGGCTGGAAGCCGGCCCAACGGGCAGTCTCCCTGGAGGCAACCGCGGGTGAGAGGGAAGTGTACAAGGAATGGCAATTTCAATAGCCTGTGAATAAATGCGCGGGCGAACTGACGCGTGGGAGATGCAGAGTGAAATTGACATTGCACAAGATGCATTGCCTTGCGAAGACGGAAGGCGACGAGGACGAAATCTATTGCGTGGTGACGACCGGCAGCGAACGGCGGCAGCTAGGGCGGATCGATGTAGGCAACTTCGAGACGGGAAGAGACATTCGTCCGGACAAATTGATTTGGGAAGGAACAAGCGGGCAAGACGTGACGGTCACTGTGATGGAAAGCGACGCGGACGAGTCGGGGCACGGCAGCGATGACTTTATTGGAGAGATCACGGTGAGCGCGGACGGGAGCTGCAGGCCTGGGCGTGCCACGCTTGACGAAGGATATGCCGAGAGCAAACGGTACCGGCAATTCAGCCTGACAGGGAGCGGAGCGCAGTATGTGGTGCAGTTGGGGATACTACCGTAATTTTTCTGATGTTTTCCGCGACGCGTCGAGCTGTGTCACGCGAAACATTTACAACCGCTAAAAAAACGAAATAACTCCGGGACAATCATTCGCCGTAGGGGACCCAGATGTTTTTGATTTGGGTGGCGTGTTGGAGGAAGAAGCGGCCTTCGGATTGGGCGGGGTTGAACCAGTCGATGGAGCGGCCTTCGTTGGTGAAGACTTGTTTTAGGTTGCCGATGGAGAGGGATTTGGCGGTGGCGCAGGTGGGGGCGTCGGCGAAGCACCAGAGGGCGTCGATGTCGTCGTGCTCGGCTAGCGTTTTGAGGAGTTCGGCGGGGCGGCCGGTGACGATGTTTACTGCGCCCGCGGGGAGATCGCTGGTTTCGAAGATTTGATAGAGGTCTCCGGTGATGAGCGGATAAAGGTCGCTGGGGACGGCGATTACCGTGTTGCCGACGGCGATGGCGGGCATCACTGCGGAGAGGAAACCGAGGAGCGGGGCTTCAGCGGGGCAGAGGATGCCGATTGTGCCGATGGGTTCTTGCATGGCCAGGGTGACGTTGCGGAATGGCGGGTTGTGGATGGCG
>JBGPLB010000049.1:0-26492 GCA_041486245.1 Candidatus Acidiferrum sp. | reverse complement strand
TGCGCCTCCTTCGCTTCATCGGCAAGCGCGGCGGGAATTTCCTCGATCGAGGGCTTCCCGTCTCCGTCCGGTTTGTAGATGTGCGCTTTCATTGCGACAAGGTCGATCACACCGCGGAAGCCTTTCTCCGAACCAATCGGAAGTTGCAGCGCGACGACGTTGCGCCCAAAAACCTGCTCGAGTGATTCCATCGAACGTTCAAAGCTCGCCAGCTCGCGGTCCATCCAGGTCAGCACAAACGCGCGGGGAATATCGTACTCAGTGCAATAATCCCAGACCTTTTCCGTGGTCACTTGCGCGCCGACATGGGCATCCACGGCGATCAGCGCCGCGTCCGCCGCAATTAGCGAAGCCTTTGTTTCCGTGATGAACGTGGAGTAGCCGGGCAGGTCGATGAAATTAATTTTTACTTTTTCGGAGCCTTCCGCTTGTCCGCCGGAAGTCGGCCATTCGGCATAAGCGAGGCCGGTCTGAATCGAGATTTTCCTCGCGATTTCTTCTTCGTCCCAATCGGTCGTGGTGCTGCCATCCGCAACTTTTCCCCAGCGCGGCGTCATTCCCGCGGTGAAGAGCAACGACGACACCAGTTGCGTCTTGCCGGTGCCGCCGTGGCCGACAATGCCAACGTTGCGTATGTCCTTGGTGAGATAGCTCTTCATACAGACCTCCCTTTGCGCGGCCCCGGCGATGCCGGCGCCAACAGACGAGGTCCGTCCCGAAGAATTCAGGCGCGGGCCTGCGCCTGGGTATGCAATTCAGAAGATGATGGAGAGCGTGGCCCCGATGCCGGCAGTTTGCGAAACGAAGCGCCGGATAGGAAATTACCCCCTGGTCCGTTCCCCAACTCCGCGGATGCTAGCATACGCCCTCGCCTGGCGGCAATCTCTCCCCCTAATCTTTTCGCTCTGCCCGGGGGTCGCCTAAGATGCTCCCCTCAGACGATCGTGGCAACTGGCTTCCGCACCCGGCGCATCCATTGAAAGGCTCCAGCGGCAACTGATGGAAGGCCTTCCAAATTTGCGCTGGCCGGATAGATCCTTCGTCAGGCCGGGGAGAATTTTCCAGGACTAGTACTCCGGCCAAAAAACAAACGGTTCGACCCTCTCTCTTACTTTATGAAGATAAACCTTTTAGCGCATAATGAACCCGTGGGCACCCGGCCCTCAGCGTGCTATGAGAAACTAGGGATTTCTGTCTCCAGGATTTTGCATCGTGATTTTAGGCTGTAACGGCCGGCGGCGGAGCGCTAAATAGTTCTAAAAGTCGCAAAGACGCCGCTATCGGAACGCAGGAGATCGAGGAGGGTAATTATGGAGGAGTATCAGGATTCGAACCGCAACGAGAACGGCGGTGCACCTGCGTGGGCAGGCCCCAACCGCTGGTTGACCTTCGCACTCGTAGCTCTACTCGGAATCACCGCAGTGGCTTTCGTCTATGGCTATCACCAGCAATCGGTGGCCCGCGATCTTTCGATGAAGGCTACGACAGCTGACGCGGCAAAGACCCAGATGCAAGCGCAGCTCAATGCTTTGACCGCAAAGCTAAACGAACTGACAGCAGCGCAGAACGCTGCACAGAGTTCTGCGCCGTCCTCAACATCACCCGTTGCCGCTGGCTCTGAGCCTGCCGCGGAAACTTCCGCAAATACCAGTGAAGGCGCATCCACCTCGGCCCATTCCTCGAAGCTCGCGACCACAAAACGCCACACTGCCAGGCGCCGCGCTCCCGTGGACAAGAAATATGCGCAGCTCCAGGCTCAGCTGGCCGAGCAGCAGAAACAGTTGAAAGAGACACAAGACGAGGTCGCGAAAAACCGCTCTGATCTCGAAGGATCGATCAATTCCACTCGCGATGACCTCAACGGCTCTATAGCAAAGACGCACGAGGAGCTCGTGGCCCTCGAGAAGCGCGGAGAGCGCAGCTACTTTGAATTCGAGCTCTCCAAGTCCAAGCAGTTCCAGCGCGTCGGGCCGCTCACGCTCTCCCTCCGCAAATCGGATACCAAGCACAAGAGCTACGACCTTGCCATGATCGTGGACGATAATCAGCTTCAGAAAAAGAAGGTGAACCTATACGAGCCCATCTGGATTCACACGGAAAACGATGCGCAGCCCGTCCAGATCGTTGTGAACCGGATCGACAAAGACCTCGTCCACGGTTACATCAGCGCTCCAAAATACAAGCCATCCGAATTGGCAGCCGCCGGTTCGGCCAGCGTGACGCCGGTCTCCGCCAAGACTCCGCCCGACACGCCGAATCCGCAACAACCACAGCAACCTCAGCAGTAGAATCTACCCAATTTCATCGGCAGGGCATCCGCGCGGATGCCCTGCCGTTTTCTTTGCAGGCCTCGCAATTTTGGGAGCATCACGGCGCAGGTTCGAGAGCTGGTTTCAGTGTGACTTGACTGCCCTTCAAGACTTCAAGTGTGCGCTTCCACTCCCTAAACTCGGCGGCCTTCAAAGTCATCACGTGATTTCCCGCCGGCAATTTCAGTTTAGCGGGAGCGTTGCCGACAAATTTATCGTCCACGTAAATTTCTGCTCCATCGGGGTCGGAGGTAATCGTCACGGTGCCAAATCCGGATGAAGTTTGGCTAGTATTTGATTCGAAGGGCGCATCCGCCGGCTGAGCACCGGACGAAGCAGTGCTTGAAACCGGCTGCGTCTCCACGCCAGAGCCGACGGGCGCGGCGGAATCAGAACCGTTGTTGCTGGCAGGCGAAGCAGTTTCCACGGTCGCCGAGGCCGCTGCTGGGCGGGTGTTCCGCGCGCTGCTAACCGCGGAGATATTGGGATAAAATCGATGAAGAACTTCCAGCAGATCCGACGCGCTCAGCGCGAATCCGATTCCCGTCACATTTTTCTTGATGAGCTTTTGCGTGTTGATGCCGATCACCTCTCCCCTCGTGTTTAGCAATGGTCCCCCGCTGTTTCCAGGATTGATCGGCGTATCCGTCTGAATCCACGTGCCGGGACCGGCGTTGGCAAATATTCCGACCGCGCTGACGATGCCTTTCGTCACGCTGAATAGCATGGCGTCCCCGGGATTGCCAATCGCCAGCACTTCTTCGCCCTGCTTTACGGTTGCGGCATCCGCGAGCGCCAGATGCGGAAAGTCCTTTCCCTCGACTTTAACGAGCGCAATATCGAGATCAGCATCTAGGTACACAACTTTCGCTTCCAGTTGTTGGCCTCCCGGTAGAAGAGCCAGAAGAGACTCTTCGCCCCGGGCAAGGTGCGCGTTTGTGGCGATGACACCAGTGCCGGTTACAAAAAATCCTGTTCCTGAGTATTCCAGCCCTTTCAGATAAACAACCGCTGGCTTCGTCCTGCGCGCCAGTTCTTCCAGAGAAAGCTCGGGCTGAAGATCCACGCTCCCGGCACTCGCCAGGTTCGCCGTTACTCCGCCGGTGAACACCTGCTCGACGGCCCGCAGCTCCACTTCAAAGTGATCGCCTTTCAGCAACCAGTATTCGCCACGATTCCGGCCGTTGATCGAGATCCAGTTCATCGGTCCGTCCGTCATTCGAATCTCTCTTGTGACGTATCCGGCCAGGCTGATGCGGGCAACCATGGGATGCTCGAGCCGCGAACCCATGGAAGTCTTTGTTTTGTGAAAATAACCTCCGGGGTAGTCCTTTTCAAACGGCGTTGTGCCCGCGAGCACTCCATCAATTTCCACTGTCGCCCCTGAAGGTTTGCTGGTGATCTTGAGGGTGTCCGCCACGGCATGGACTGGACAGAAAAGTAGAAGGACTATCGCTGTGAGATGAGCGCCTGACCCTGAAGCCATGGGATGCCCTCGCGGGATAGATGAACCCGCCAGTTAATTTACCATAGCGATAAAATGCGTAGAAGAACAAATCTACGGTCGGTCCTCATGCTCCTCGTTCTTCTGGTATCCGGGGCAGGAAAGCACCGGCAGGCGCGGGTATTTGGCGAACCGTGGATCGCTGCGCGAGAGTTGGCAGAAAAGAAAGGCCGATCCCCGGCTGGATTCGATGTGTAGAGCGTGGATGCAGTCGGCGCAAAGACCTGCGCGTTCCCGTCCCAACGCTGGCTCGGCTGCTCTCTCCATAACACCAGAATAGCGCACACTCTTAAGAGCCAGGCACCACTCCAACATTCTTCTCGGCTTCGTTCCGATTCGTTGACCAACAGGAATCTGTCTGGTTCGGGAAAACTCGCCCTTTGGACCACTCGGTTGCTAAGCTTCTTATGAATTGTCGGGAGTGTTTCAACAGCATGCCTCTCTTCAGAGTGTCTCGGCGTCTCGCCTTGTTTTGTATACTCGCGGGCCTTTGCGCCGCATGCGCATTCGGCCAGGAATCGGACCAAACGAAAAATCAAAATACGGATCAGCAACAAGCTCAAAAAGAAAAAGCGAACAGCACCCAAACACCAAGCGTCAGTGTCGGCCAGGACACTCAGCAGAACGAGATTACGGCAGTCCCCAATCGCCCGACGTTTGCCAGCACTGCCGAAACCGTGCAGCGTGGTGTTTTCGAAGTCGAATATGGATTTGAGCTTGCCAGCGGCCACCAAAACATCAACGGCTTGCTGAAGTGGGGCGTATTCAAGGATCTGGAATTGTGGTTTCTCAACATCCCCATCGAGCGCGACGCTGGTGTTGCCGGAAGAGGCGATTGCGGCGCTGGTTTCAAATACAGAATGATTTCGCAATCAAAGAAATCTCCCACGATATCCCTCCTGTATGTCGCCACACTCCCCACGGCAACGGCCGAACTGGGCTCCGGTGCGTTGGGCCATTCCGTGCAGCTGCTTTTGAGCAAAGATTTCGGCAAACATCATTTTGATGCGAATGAGGGCGTGCAATTTGTTGGACGGCCGGGAGCCAGCGGATTCGACCGCAATTATTTTACGGCGCTTTCTTATTCGCACCCTATAGCGGGAAAATGGGGCTGGACCGGAGAATTGGCCGGCTTCAGCTGGACCAACGCAAACAATCCCGCAACCATGATTCTGTTGGGCGCTGGCACTTATAATCTGTCGTCGCGGTTGGTCCTGGATGCAGGAGCGTACCTCGCCGTCTATGGCAACTTGCCCCGCGCTACATTTTTCAGCGGAGTGACGTACTCCGTCGCCGACCTGTACCACCTTCGTTCTTCGCGTCGCGTTGCAAAGCATTAATTTGCTGGTTTGAGGAGGACAGCGAAGGCTGCGGCGATGGAGCAGATGGCTCCTCAGAGGGCAAAGCCGGCGGCTTTTCGAAGCGCGAATCATCGATTTGCGGATCGAGTTCGATTTTGTCAACGATAATTCTCTGCGTGACTTCTGCTCCGGGATTGTTGGAGACAAGCTCGAACGCGAATTTCAATCCTCCCACATCCCGGTAATCATGAAAAAACGTCTCCCGCGTGACAGGTTCGCTGTTCGCGGTATCCATTCCGCTCCACTTGACCAGCAGGAACGTTTTTGCGTCGAACGAATACGATGAGACTTGGCCGTCCTTGTGCGTCACTTTGAGGATGTAGGCGTCTTTGCCCTCGACCTTTTCCGTGCCTGCAAGTTCGATCGCGATTCCTTTGACTTTCGCGTCCACGAGCGGCCCATCAAAATCAGACTCATTCCTGACATCCTTCAGGTCGTCTGCGGACAGCGGCTCCGGAGAGTTCTTGCCGAGGAAGGGATTAATCACCCAGCCTCCGTCTTTGCCGTTGAAAGTTCGCACAACGGTTTTGTTTTGAATCGTCAGTTCATTGTGCATCTTGCCGGGGCGCTTGAATTCGGCGACGAACGGACCATACAGTTCCGGGTTAAAGTAAATTGTGCCGGTAATCCGTTGGGACTGGACGGCCTTGGCTTTCTCCAGACCGCCTCGCGCGGCCAGCACTTTGGCGACGATTTCGTCGGTGGTCTGCGCCGCCACGGGCTGCAGGACAGCAATTCCCAGCGCGACCAGAAGGCCAAGCCGTGCGGCGGTGAGCGGCGTCGCGCGGTCGAGAATTCTTTGCAATTTATAGTTCATCGGCATTTGGTCTGTAGGGTGCCGCCTTCCGCGGCACCACTTTTCATCCTAGGAAAGAGGCGCTTTGCGGCAAATTCGTTGCCTGCGCCACAATCCGGCCAGCGCGCATATCGGGATGGCATTTCTAGTGGCTGGGGCGAGTTATGAGTGGCTATATCGAATGGCTGGGGGTCCCCCTCCCCGGTTTTTTCGTAAGTGCGGATTCTAAAGAGTTTTAAGTCCTGTGTTTTGGAAGTGCGGATTCTAAAGGAGTTACAGGCACGTTTTGCGGAAGTGCGGATTATAAAGGGGTTAGGGCCGGGAAAGCAGGAGAAGAACAGTGAGGAGCGATTCGCGAGTGAGGGAAATGGCGAGGCGAACATACGAAAGGGTAGCACGGAATTGGCGAGGGAGTAAAGTATTTTGCAGTGAATGGTAGAATTCCGGGGCTGAAAGGCCGTTTTGCGGGTGCGGGCGGCGACAGAGGCCGAAGTTAGAAATACAAAATTCGAAATTAAGGCAGCAGAGAAATACTGAGGATGCCGAATGGGCCGATAGCAGCCAGCTAACCGGGGACAGCGAGACGCAATGAAGAATCTCGATCCGTGAGACGCAAAATATGCGTCTCGGTGGGGAGAACTGAGGCACGGACTCGAACGAGACCGGCGAAAGCCGAACTGTGGCGGAAACAAGCGGAAGGCAGGTGCTAGAGGTTAGAAATCAGATGTGACGGTTCTTACTTTCTTGGGGCTAGTTTCTCGAATACTGGAAGAGTGACGTCAATATCCCACTTGTAGGTTTGATCGCCGGCGCCCACGGCTTTCAAATCACAAATGTAGGTTCCTTTGCTTATTAGCCTGAGATTCTTGCCGTCATAGTGATATGTCTGCAAAAAGGATTGAACATCCTTTTCAAAGGGCGCAATGGTGCAAGCGTGACCCGGAATGGACATATCCACCTGCCAGACTTTGAAATCTTTATCCACGGAGAGCTGCATTACTCCGTAAGAATTCGTGTGGTTCTTGGGATCGAATGAATTGTTGTTCACCTTTTTGTCGAGGGAATCCACATTGCCGGTTTTCGCCGCCGCGATATCGACTGAGGTCAAGGGAAACGGGTAGAAGTGAATTCGGACCCAAGAATAACCCGAGGGATATTTTCGTGCTTCCGTGATGGCCACCGCGGAGGTTAGGGTCATCGCAGTGTTATCTACGGATAGGTTTGCGTTGGTGTGGAATTTTGAGTTTTGAGGGGCGGGATCGGCTGAGGTGGGGATGATGGAACCAATCACTACAGCGGCGAAAAACCAAGGGTAGCGCATGAAATGAACATTCTCACAAAATAAGGGCGTGGTCCAAGCGCGGGTGGTCAGAGGAAGGCCAAAGGGTAACGCAGTCGTCGTAGCCCAGTTGAACGAAATTCACTTTCGATAGTTCCGTCGCGAGTGCGGCAGCTCCACGCGGCCTGCTCTGATCTGCTCCTTCCGGGGGACTCGGAAAAGCCCAGCCGGGCGGGCGCCGCAAGGCTGAAATCCTTGTAATTTCGCGAAACGAAAAGCGGGCAGAGCCGTCCTTACCTATAGCTGTCTATGGGAGAGGTCTTGCTCAAGCCAAAGAATGACGTTCTGCAGGGCACGTTGGCGCTGCTGATTTTGAAGACGCTGGCGCGAGGGGAGATGCACGGCTACGGGATTACGCTGCATATTCAGCGGGTTTCGAGCGACGTTTTGCGGGTTGAAGAAGGCTCACTGTACCCGGCGCTGCACCGGATGGAACAGGATGGATGGATCAGCGCGGAGTGGGGAATGTCCGAGAACAATCGGCGCGCCCGCTACTATCGCCTGACCGCAACCGGCCGAAAGCAGCTTGCAGAAGAGGAAAAGAACTGGGCCCGGCTCACCGAAGCCGTCGCCAGTGTTCTGCAATTTGCCCAATGAGAAACGCCAAGCAAAGGAGCCGATAAACAATGTCCCTGCTTTCCCGCTTCAAGGGCTTGTTGCGGATCAATCACCTCGAGCGCGAGCTCGACGACGAGCTCCGCTCGCACATCGAAATGCGCACGCAGGACAATCTCGCCTCGGGCATGTCTCCGGACGAAGCCCGCTACGACGCCCTGCGCCGCTTCGGCAACTCCACTCTCATGAAAGAGGAGACACGCGCCATGGACATCATCGGCTGGATCGAAACCACCGGGCAAAATCTTCGCTACGCTGCGCGCATGCTCCGCCGCAGCCCCGGCTTCACCCTCGTCGCCGTTCTCACTCTCGCTCTCGGCATCGGGGCCAACGTAGCCATCTTTACCGTCGTCCACGCCGTCCTTCTCCAGCCGCTTCCCTTCCCGCATCCCGAGCAGCTCGTTCGCGTCTACGATGACATTCGCACCTCCAATACTCACGACGTCGGCATGTCCGTCCCCGAGCTTTGGGATCTCCGCGACCACTCCGGCGTCTTCCAGGACATCTCCGTGCTGTTCCCCGCCGACGCCAATCTCACCGGCGGCGATCATCCCGAGCGCATCGAGTTCCTTGGCACCAGCCCGAATTACTTCACACTTCTCGGTGCTCGTCCCCAACTCGGGCGTGTCTTCTCAGCAGCAGACGCTCAGCCCGGCTTCACCTTGGGCGTGGTCATCAGTGATGCGTTCTGGCATCGCACCTTCGGCGCCGATCCTCAAGTCCTCGGCAGAAAAATTCGCGTCGACAACGATCTCTACTCCATCGTCGGCGTGATGCCGCCCGGCTTCCGCCATCCCGGTCGTACGCTCGGCGGCGATGTCGACATGTGGGCCGCCGCCGGCTATAGCGCCGCTCCTTTTCCCACGCCCGTAATCCGCGCCGCTCGATTTCTTCCCGGCGCCATGGGCCGCCTCAAGCCCGGCCTCACTCTCGCCCAGGCGCAAGCACAGCTCGACTCTTTCGTCGCGCAGCTCGCTCGGCAATTTCCCGACGAGTACCCCGCCGCGGCAGGCTGGTCTCTTCGCCTCGTCCCCACCCAAGAAGACATCGTCGGCAATCTTCGTACCGAACTCTTCGTCCTCTTCGCCGCCGTGGCCTTCGTTCTTCTCATCGCTTGCGTCAATCTCGCCAATCTTCTCCTCGCACGCTCCGCAAGCCGCCGGCGCGAAATTGCCATTCGTCTCGCCGTCGGTGCCGGCCGCTCCCGCCTGGTCGCACAACTCCTCACCGAAAGCCTGCTCCTCGCCACGATCTCCGGCGCGGCTGCCCTCCTCACCGTTATTTGGCTGAAAAGCTCTCTGCTTCGCTTCGCCCCGGCTGATCTCCCACGCCTCAACGAAGTCACTCTCAACCCCTCTGTCCTGTTGTTTGCGTTCTGCATTTCGATTCTCACCGGCGTCTTTTTCGGATTGGCTCCCGCTTTGCAAACTGCTCGCGCCGGCCAAATCATTGCGCTTCGCGAAGGCTCACATGGCGCCGGCTCCAGCAAGCATCAACTCAAATTCTCTCGCTTCCTCGTCGCCTCGGAAATCGCTCTTTCTCTCGTCCTCTTGATCGGCGCCGGCCTTCTGCTCCGCAGTTTCTGGCATCTTCTCGAAGTCCGCCCCGGCTTTGAGCCGCACCATCTCGTTACCGCGAAAATCTGGCTCGCCGTGCCAAACGATCCTCTCGAAGACCCTTACCGTCTCCCCGAAAAGCGCGCCGCTTTTCACCAGGAAATCTTGCGCCGCGTCTCCGCGCTTCCCGGTGTCGAGCAAGCCGCTCTCGGCAACGCAGCCAGTCTACCCATGGACGCAAGGCATTTTCAGTTGCCCTTCGCCATCGAAAATCGCGCGCTCGATTCCGAGAGCACGCCTGTCGCCGAAATCGCCAGCGTCGCCCCGACCTATTTCTCCGTTCTCAAAACTCCTCTCATCAGCGGTAGATTTTTCGCCGACTCCGATGACACCAAGGGCCAGCAGGTCGCTCTCATCGACGAAACCCTCGCCCGCCGTTACTGGCCGGGCTCCGACGCCGTCGGTCAGCGCCTCCGGTTGGGAATCCGGCGCAATCAAGCCTCCGCCTCCCAAAGTCCATGGCTGACCATTGTCGGGGTCGTTGCAAACATCAAGTCTGACGGCTTCGACGCCGCCAGCGCTCCACACATTTATCGTCCGCTTTACCAGGTTCCGACTTACGATGGCGTGGTCTACCTTCGTACCGCTTCGGATCCCGGCACTTTGGGGGAAGCCGTTCGCGCGGAAGTCCAGCGCGTGGATCCCACCATTCCCGTCTTTAGCGTCCGCAGCATGGACTTCGTCCTCGCCACCTACCTTGCCGAGCGCCGCTTTGCATTGAACCTCATTGCAGTCTTCGCAACCGTTGCTCTCTTGCTGGCCTCCATCGGCATCTACGGCGTAATGGCCTACACATTCAGCCGCCGCACCAACGAAATTGGCATTCGCATCGCGATGGGCGCGCAACGCACGGACATCTTGAAAATCGCTTTTGCCGAAGGCGCCTTTCTTGTTGGTTCCGGTGTCCTCGCTGGCCTGCTGGGCTCGCTCGCACTCACGCGTTTTCTGCAGTCCATGCTCTTTGACGTGAAGCCCTCGGACCCCACTACGTTCGCTGCCATTGCCGCGCTCTTGGCCGCCGTCACCCTTGTCGCCTGCTTTATTCCGGCGCGCCGCGCCACTCGCGTGGATCCTTTGATTGCGCTGCGGCATGAGTGACAGCTCTGTAGACTGTAGCGGAGGAAACCACGACCATGATCAGCGGGACGACAAATATTACAAAATATTTGAGGATTTTCTTGAACGACACCGAATGTGCCTCCGGGCAGAGGTGCAACTTTAGCGTTCGTTTTGGCGCGTATTGAGAATTGATCGACGCCCTTGAATGGGCTGATTGTTTTTATTAGCTGTTTGACCAGGGTGGGACGACGCCGGTCATGCGGGCGTAGGCGATGAGCTGCCCCATGTGCTCGTTGGCGTGGACGATGATACGCAAATACATTCCGTCGACGGTGGCGTCGCGATCGGCGATGTGCACTTTGCGCTGAAGATCCTTCGGCGTCACGGCGAGATGGGCTTGCTTGACGGCGTCAAGGGAGCGCTTGAGCCAGTTGACGACGTCAGCCTTTGCAGTGACCGATTTTTCTATCCCTTCTTTCACGTCAGCGGGCATCTTTGGGCCGGTCACACTGAGCAAGTAGAAATTGGCCAGGGCGATGTGCATGTAGACCTCGCTGGTGGAACGCACACCCGGTGCGGGACGCCAGGAGAATTTTTCTTCGGGAGTGGCTTCGGCGAGAGCGACCAGTTGTTGGGTGACATGCAACCACTCGCCGTCATAGCCCTGCCAAAGTCCTTCGGGAAGCTTTTGATTTTGAGCGAGCGCGGGGCGCCCGGCAATGGCGATGAGGAAGAGAAAGAGAAGGGCTTTCTTCATGATTTGCCTCCTTACGGGATTTGGTTCACGGGGCGGCGTAGCAAAAGCCCGCCTATTCTACACGTGCCACAGGGTTAGACGGGATTTTTTTGCGGGACGTAACGGAAAGCAGGATGTTCTTCAGCCTCGCTTCGCCGCGTAGTTCTTGTTTCTTACTTCAGAGTTGTCTGGAGCTTCTTGCTGGATGACGCGGAGCGCTCGGAGCGTCTTTCCTTTTCTACGTGCTGGGTGCACTCGGCAATTTCGTCATCAAGCTTCTTGATTTCCAGAGCGAGGTGAAAATCCTGGGGATGCTTCGCGTATTTCTCGAATAGCGAATTCCGTCTGGCTTTCAAGTCGTCGCGTTTTTTCTTCGAATCACTTGCCACTGCGAGCATGTGGACACCGTCACAAGTAGTGTGCGCCTATTTTGTGGTTTTCGATAGAGGCGCAGGACGATTTGTATTGATTCATACGCGCTCGATTCTCGAGCGAAGAGACAAGAATTGGGCGGATGGAGCGCGAGGTGGGGGTGATGAGCAGCGGAGAAAATACGTTCGTCGAGACAAGCCAGAATCCACCGGATTCCCATCGGTAACAGGCCCAGGAATCGCAGCGCCGAAGGGCCGTCCGCAGAGGGCTACTGGGGAACTGGGGGACAAGGCTCCGAACGATGAATACGAATGGCGGTTTGATGAATCTAATTATGTATGAAGATACGAACAGGATTGGCCGGTTTCATTGCCGTGATTCAAACGGTGCTTTTTTTAACGCACTTTTTTATTTATGAAACGTGGACGTTCTCGCCTGCGAGAGGCGTTGCGGCGGGGTCGCTTTGGCTCAAACTGACCTTCGGCGTATTGTCGGTGAGTTTTCTTGCCGCTTCACTTTTGGCGTTTCGCTACACGAACTCGGGGTTGCGCCTGTTTTACAGGGCGGCGGCGGTTTGGCTGGGTTTGCTGAGCTTCCTCTTTCTCGCGGCGGTTTCCTCCTGGGTCGTTTTCGGAGTTGCTTTGCTGGCGGGGTGGGATGCGAACTTCCACCGAATCGTGGAAGTGCTGTTTGGCGCTGCGCTGGCGGTTGGTGTCTACGGGGTTTTCAACGCAAGCTGGACGCGCATCACCCGAATCACAGTGCGGCTGGCGAACTTGCCGGAAGCCTGGCGCGGACGCAGGGCGGCGCTAATCAGCGACTTGCACCTGGGGCATGTGCGCAATGGAAATTTTCTGCGGCGAATGGTGGCGAAGATCTTGAAGGAGGAGCCCCATGCAATTTTCATCGCCGGCGATTTGTATGACGGCACGTCGATCGACGCGAGGCGCGCTGCGGAGCCTTTGAGTGAACTGACGGCCCCACACGGCGTGTACTTTGTCGCCGGGAACCACGAGCAGTTCGGAGACGACAGTAAATATTTGCGTGCCGTTGAGGCGGCCGGGGTGCGCGTGCTCAGCAACGAGAAGGTGGAAGCTGACGGCATGCAAATTATTGGAGTGCCGTACCGCCATGCGACGCACGACGGGCATTTTGCCTCGGTGCTGGAGGGCATCGGCGTGGATCGCGAGCGCGCGAGCATTTTGCTGACGCACGCACCCGATCATCCGGAGGTCGCCGAGGCAGCGGGCGTATCGTTGCAGCTATCCGGGCATACGCACGTTGGGCAGTTCATTCCGTGGAGCTGGATGGCGCGGCGGATTTACCGGCAGTTTGTATACGGTTTAAGCCGGATTGGGAAAATGCAAGTGTTCACGTCGAGCGGAGCGGGAACGTGGGGTCCGCCGCTTCGGCTTGGGTCGAATCCTGAGATTGTGGTGCTTGAGTTTGAGTGAGGGAGGCGAGCTCTCGCCTCCGAACGAAAATTCCGCGAACAAATGTCAGAGAGACTGCAGAAAAGTAAGCAGAGCTTGCTTTTCGGCCGGCTTCATCTTTTCGAATGCTTGGGTGACGCGGGCAGCTTCGCCGCGATGGCGCAGGATGGCATCAAGAAGCGTAACGGAGGCGCCATCGTGCATCAAGCGGGAGTGCAGACGGACACCCCAGAGCGGGGCAGTGCGAATTTTATTGGCGGAGTTGTTGAATTCGGAGATGGAGAGATTCTTCCACGTGTGCTGGTACATTCTTTTTCCGTAGTGCTCGATCATGGCCTGGACGATGCCGTCGCCTGTGCCGACGTTATGGAGTAAAAAGTCACCGTAAGGATAAAAGGTTTTGCCGCCAAGAGCCGGCGGGACAGTAAAGCTGCCGCCGTTAATGGAAGTGCCAGCAGCAGCTGTTGTAAGCGACGCGATGTGGCAAGTGGCACAGCCGATCTTGTTGAAGAGCGCTTCGCCGTGTTTCGCTTCGGGAGTTTTGGAGAGCGCAACGTCCCGAGCGGGCGCTTCCGAGGCGCGCATGAAGCGGGCGAAGTGATCGATGTCGGAGAGGCCGTTTGCATCGGTCTTGTCGTTGGGCTCGGAGACTGTATTGCAGAGATTGGTGACCTCGTCGGGTTGCAGGCGACTGGTGATGCCCATCTCATTGAGATAGGCGTCCGCGGAGAAAGACAACAGGCTGGCTTGCTGATCTTTCCAGCCAAAACGGCCAATGCCAGTCTTGCCAGGGGATTCGACGATGGGAACGTAAAGAGCCTGGCCGCAAATCCTGCCATGATTCTTCTTGCATTGGTCCTTGGCAAGATCGAGGAGAGTTTGATCGGCGAGTGCCTCGACAAAGCCGTCGCCAAGTACATTTAGTGAAACGCGCAAGGTGCGAATTCTCTCGGAGTTGGGAACGTGCTCCTGAATTTCCGTGCTTGGGAAAGCGCCGCTGGGGCAGATGGCGCGGTCGTCGATCAGAGAGCGGCCCTTGATGGTGTCAGCGCCGTGGTTAATGGGAATCTCAGGGTTTTGAAATATGCCCTTGGCATCGTTGTGGCCGACACGCAATTCGGTAACCTGGCTGGAGCCGCCGGAGGTGGGGTGCTGGTGGCACTCGCGGCAGGATTGCGCATTGTAAAGCGGACCAAGGCCGTCAGAGACAGCTTCTACTTCTTCGAATTTGGCTTGATCGGCGGCGTGGGTCGCGTCGTCGACCATACCGTTGCTTTTGTTGTCAAAACCAGTCGGCGCCTCGGAAAGCGCCGGTGCGAACGAAAGAAGACCAATCGACAAAAAGAGAGAAATGCCGGTAAGCAGCCTCATAGGACCTCGCGGGCGGCTGGTTAAGGGAAAATTTACTCCTGTAATAGCTGAAAGCCAAGTGAAAAAAATGACATGAAGTGGCGGTAGTTTCGTGCTAAGTAAGAGCTAGATCGGGCGGCGGATGCCGAGTTTGCGCATGCGCGCCTGGAGGGTAGTGCGCTTCATGCCGAGGAGAACTGCAGCGCCTTTGGAGCCGGCGATGCGCCACTCGGTTTGGCGAAGCGCGCGAAGAATGTGCCGGCGCTCGGCTTCTTCGAGCGTGGAAATAGAGGAGGCGCCGGAGGTAGAGGACGTAAGTGAAGACCCAGACTCTGTTCCCGCGGGGGAGCTTTCGCCGTGGTTTGCATCATCCGTTGTTTTTAGTTCGCTGAGCGGGGCGCGGAGTTCCTTTCCAGGAGAGAGAAGTACGGCTCGCTCGATGAAATTTTCGAGTTCGCGAATGTTGCCGGGCCAGGCATAGTTTGCGAGAGCGTCCATCGCGTCGGCGGGAATGTACGCGACGGTCTTGTTGAGGCGTCGGCTGAATTTCTGAACGAAATAGCGAACGAGGAGTGGCACGTCTTCGCGGCGCTCGCGGAGAGAAGGGATGTGAATGGGGAACACATTTAGCCGGTAAAACAGGTCGCTACGGAAGGTGCGCTCGGCCACGAGCCTCGCGAGATCGGCGTTAGTGGCGGCCACGACGCGGACGTCCACTCGCTGCGTGCGGTTGCTGCCGAGGCGTTCGAACTCCTGCTCCTGGAGGACGCGGAGGAGTTTGGGCTGAAGCTCGAGAGGCAGGTCGGCGACTTCATCGAGAAAGAGCGTGCCGTGGTCCGCGAGCTCGAAGCGGCCGATTTTCTGGGTTAGGGCGCCGGTAAAGGCGCCGCGCTCGTGGCCGAAAAGTTCAGATTCGAGAAGCCCGCCGGGAATAGCGGCGCAGTTTATTTTGACAAACGTTCGTTGGCGGCGCGGGCTGAGATTGTGAATGGCGCGGGCGATGAGCTCCTTGCCCGTCCCGGTTTCACCGGTGATGAGGACAGCAGTGCCGGCGGGCGCGACAAGTTCCACCTGGGCGAGGGCGCGCTTGAGCGTGGGGCTGTCACCGACGATTTCCTCGAAATTGAACTCGCTACGAATTTCTTCTTCGAGATAAAGCTTTTCCTCGGCAAGCTTGTCCTTCAGCGCATCAATTTGTTTGAAAGCCAGCGCGTTTTCCACGGCGATGGCGATTTGCGCGGCGACTTGCTGGAGAAGCTCGACGTCCTGAGTCGGGAAGGCGTCCTCGCGGCGGCTGGCGAGATTGAGAGTGCCGAAAGTGCGGCCTTGGGTGATGAGCGGAACGCAACAGATTGTTTGCACGCCTTCGGCCCGGAGCGTGCGAATGATTTCGTTGGAAAAGCGATCGATTTCCACTCCCCGCGCGAGGAGCGGCTGGGCGGTGGTAAAGCAGACGCCCGAAGGAGTGGTCTCGAGCGGAACTGTAATTTCCTGATTGAAGAGGCCGGGGCGGCTCGAAAAATCGAGAGCGTGGATTTTCAAGAGGCCGGTGGCGGAGTCAAGAAGGGCGAGGCTGGTGTAGTCGTGATGAATGACCTTTTCGAGAGAGGTGACGATGCCGCGGAAAAGGTCGGGAAGCTCGCGGGTGGAAACGAGCACGTTGTTAACTTCAAGGAGAACCTGGAGGCGATCCCGCTCTCGGGCAAGCTGAGCTTGGTACGCTTGTGAGGTTTCAAAATTAAGAGCGTTATCAACGGCCACGGCAACCTGGCTGCCGACGCGCTGCATGAATTGGAGCTCGGTATCGGTGATGCGCTGAGGAATGAGGCGGCCGAACCCCATGGCACCGAGGCGGTGCTGCGCGGTGGTGAGAGGAACCATGGCCAAGGAGCGAACGCCGACGTCGCGAAGCCGCTGGAGAAATTCGGGGAAACGTTGATCTTCTTCCGTGTCGCTAACGACGAAGGATTGCTGTGTTTGCCAGACCCACCCGGAAGGATGGCCTTCCATCGGGGTCTCACTGCCGGTTTTTACCGGAGTAGGAAGCCGAGTTTCTAGAATGTGAAGGCGCATGACGTTGCGTACGGGGTCGTGCAGGACCAGGGTGAGAAAGTCAAAATCAACCACGCAATGGAGGCGCTCGGCGAGGTCGTGAAAAAGAGCGGCGAGGTCGCGATGCCGCGCAATGGATTCGGCAACTTCGAGCAAGGCTTCGAGCTGACGCCGGGAGTGTTCGAGCGGCGCTGCGCTGGTTACTTCGGGCGGGGAGATAGCGGGATCCGCCATAGAGTGCAGAATAGCATCCGCGTTGGCAGAGGCTCAACCAAGCGCACAGAGATACTTGAAACCGCTGAGGCAACTCCGTCCCCGACTCGCGTGTATTACTTCCGTGTGGCTCGTCATCCGACCACAACCGGGAACGCCCACCGATGTTGTGCTGCTCCGGCAATGAAATCGCCTCTCCCAGCTACGGCGTGAAGCAATCGCCCAATTCCTGAATCCCTGTGCCGGAGAGCCCGTAAACGTTCGTGCCGTTGTTATAGATCTTGTTGCCTGTGATCTGGAAATTCGTGCCCGTTGTCCCTGGGTCTGCCCCGATGCCCGCCCCAAGGTTGTTTGCGATTATGTTGTTCGTGATCCTGACGTTTTGATTTGAGTCCGCGATTTCGATACCGTCCGTCTGCCCGGTCGCATTGTTCAAGTCGATCTGACCATTGATGATCTGGTTCGAGTAGATCTGTAGGGAGCTATTGTCCAGCATGTCGATCTGTCCCCCTGGACATAGGCCATTGCACGAGTTAAACAACGCCACGTGATGATTGTGCTGCAACGTATTCCCGCTGATGCTCGTGTTCTGGGTAAAACTCAGGAAGATTCCATTCGATTTCACATTTTGAATCAGGTTGTTTGTTATCGAGACGTTATTCGATAGCAAGGATTGATTGAAACCGCTCCAAATCCCGAAGACGCCGGCATCGTCAATTTGGCTATCCCGAATGGTGATGCCCTGTGTGGCGGAAAACGCAATCGCATGATCCTTTGAGTGCAAGATGCTCATTTGTTTTAACAGGATGTTAGAGGAGTGATCAATCTCGAGCGTAGATTGGCACGGGTAAGTGTAGGACCCATTCACCTGCACCGGTGTACACGCCGGATCGTCTGGGCCCTCGTCGAATGTCAGGTTGGCAATGGTTATATCACTCGCCCCACTGATGTTCACAATAGGATAGCTATAGGAATCTGTTCGCAGGAATCCTGCGTTGACACCGGGCGCCCCAAAAAGCGTGACCGGCCCATGTACGTTTGTGAGATCAACGAGGCAAGTTCCATTGCCGCTACAGTTGATCGTCGCCGTAAATCTGACGTTCGCAGTTGCGCCGCTGTGTAATGCAGCGACACAGGTCGCAAGCGTGCTCAGATCAGAGACGTCGCATGTGGACCCGGAAGGCGGCGCGTACGCAAGCGGAGCTACGTATCCAATCGTTCCGTTCAACATGCAATTCTGGATTGTCGCCAACAGGTTTGCAGACTTGGATGACTCAGCCACGCACCCGGCAGTGATAGTGACCGAATCGGGATTGGGTGCGGTGGCGGGCGCGTTGTACAAGGCTGTATTCGGACCTGTCGCTGTAATCGTCCCTACAGTAGAATCCCCGTTCACCATGCCATTAACGGCCCAATTGACGGTAGTGTCTGGATCTCCGGCGCTGAAAACTGTGGCAAGAAGTTGGACGGTTCCCCCTGGAAAGACAAACGACATGCCCGAGGGATTCGTCGCTACATTCACTTTGATGTCGCTGGTTATGATCAGAGCTGCGTGGCCACTCGCTGAACTGTCCGCCAGGCTCGTGGCCTGGATTGTGACAGTTGCGGGATTCGGCAAGTCTTTGGGCGCGGTATAAAGCCCTGTGCTCGACATTGTTCCCACCGTCGAATTCCCGCCCGCAACTCCGTTCACACCCCAGGTGACCGCCGTGTTCGATGTACCCGTGACCATGGCGGTGAATTGCAGCATGGTCCCGAGCAGCACACTGGAACTTGAGGATGAGACCGCGACCATCACTGACACAGGCGGTGATGAAGTAGAACTCGAACTGCCTCCGCCACCACCACAGCCCGAAAAGGCGAGAAGCATGATAACCGAAGCCATCAGAACGGCAGTAAATCTCCGCATGGAGACCTCGAAATTTTGTGAGGGCCGGTCACCACGCCGGTCGAGTTGTGTCCACCAAGCGGATAGCCGCATACCGCACCTCTAAGTAGGTTCAGTTTTCTTCTGTCTGATGTGGATTTGGCACCAATAACAAGCCGATAAAGACTTAGTTCGGCACCAGATACGGAGAAGCTATCTTGGCTGAACGTAAGCTTTCTACACCCGGCTACTAGAATTCGTCAAGCAGGATCGCGGGAAAAAGCCGAATTGGGGGCAGAAGCCGATTGAATCCGCCGATAAAGATACTGGCACCGAGATATTGGGTATACATGAGGGGTTATCGCCCGGGTTGTCGACTGCGGATAACGAACTAGGTTGGCGAATGGCTTTGGAAAAGCACAAGGGCGTTCGCGACCACCCAGCGGCGAGTCGTCTAGTTGAACAAGCTGGCCTTATCTCCCTGTGGAAGTTCGCGAGGCAACGCAATCTTAGAAGACTCCAAGAGGTTAATCCCGGTTGGTCGGCAATCCTGAAGTTACGATCCCTAAGCAATGAATTCCGAGTTTCTCGCCAGAAAGACACCATTGGCTTGCCTGCTCGACTGGCAAAATGAGAGCCTCACAACATTCCTTATTGTGATCCGGCCTGCGGCAGCGTCCCTGCACACGCGCGTGCGCGGTCAAGCAGCAGCGCGCGCTCGCGGGCGTTGCGCGTCAGCGAAGCGGCTCGCTCGAACTCCCCCTGCGCTTCCGCGAAGCGCCCCAGCTTGAAGAGAAAGTCACCGCGCACGCTGGGCAAGAGATGGTACGTCTTAAGAGACGGCTCCGAGCCAATCTTGTCGATGAGCTCGAGACCAGCCGCCGGACCAAAGGCCATGGCGAGCGCGACCGCCCGGTTTAGTTCCACGATAGGCGAAGGTGTGAGATGAGTGAGAGCTTCGTAGAGCACGGCGATGCGTTGCCAGTCCGTTTCCGCGGCCGTACGCGCTCGTGCGTGGCAAGCGGCAATCGCGGCCTGGAGCGCGTACGGTCCGATGGTGCCACCGAGATCTTCAGCGAGCTGAAGAGCAGCGAGACCACGACGGATGAGGAGTTGATCCCAGCGCGCACGGTTCTGCTCCAGAAGAAGAATCGGCTCGCCAGACGGGCCAGCGCGCGCGGCGGAGCGCGACGCTTGAATCTCCATAAGTGCGACGAGGCCGTGGACTTCTGGCTCGTTCGGAACGAGCTCGGCCAAAATACGCCCCAAACGCAGCGCGTCTTCGCAGAGCGCAGGGCGCATCCAGTCCTCGCCGGCCGTCGCCGAATAGCCTTCATTGAAGATGAGGTAGATCACCTCCAGCACGGACGATAAACGGGCGGCGAGATCGGGCCCGCGCGGGACCTCAAAGGGCACATGCGCTTCGGTAAGAGTCCTCTTGGCGCGGACGATGCGCTGGGCGACGGTAGGCTCGGCGACAAGGAACGCGCGCGCGATTTCGTCGGTGGTAAGGCCGCCGAGCAAGCGCAGAGTGAGCGCAACACGTCCCTCCGTCGAGAGGATCGGATGACAGGAAATGAATACGAGACGAAGGAGGTCGTCGCCGATGTCATCGTCGAGTGCAGCTTCAAAATTCGGCACAGCCATCTCCTGCTGGGCTTGGAGCTCGCGACCGAGCTCCGCGTGCTTGCGATCGAGCAGCTTGTTCCGGCGGAAGGCATCGATCGCGCGGTGCTTGGCGGTGGCCATGAGCCAGGCGCCAGGGTTGTCCGGGATGCCCGATTTCGGCCATTGATGGAGCGCGGCAACGAGAGCGTCCTGCGCGAGCTCCTCGGCAAGCCCGACGTCGCGCACGATCCGCGTAAGACCGGCGATGATCCTGGCGGACTCAATCCGCCAGACTGCATCGATGGCGCGATGGGTATCGGTAGACGTCACGACTCCCCATCACACCATCTTCAATTTGCGGGTGCAAGACCGAGGCGGTCACGGACTCTTGCAACTGGCCAACTCGTAGGACAAGCTCTTTTAGTGCAGGGGAGGCATATCTTCTGGGCCGAAGATCTGGCGAACTTCAGTCTCGCCTTCCCAGCCCGGCCAGTGTTTCTTGTGAAGCTCCATGAAGCGCAACGCCCCGTCGAGCGCTTCTTGTTTCGACTTCAACTCAAAAATCGCGAACCCGCCCACGACTTCCTTGGCCTCCGCGAAGGGTCCATCGATCGTGTTGACCTGCCCCTTGGAAACCCGCACATGCGTGCTCATCGCAGCCGGCGCCAGGCCGCCGCTCGCGACCATCGTGCCGCCTTTCACCGCGTCTTCGGCGAGCTTCCCGATGGCATCCATTAACTCCTTGGGCGGATTGCCTTGCCCCTCTTTATGCTTCACCATCATCATGAATCGCATCTTCTCATCTCCTTTTTTCAGGTGTGGAGCTGGTCTCCGGTTTTTGTGGCTGCCGGCCTAACCTTAGCTCTAATTCCTGCTACTACAGAAGCGTCGAACTAGCCCTGCCCAAATCGACAGCCATTCGAGATTTTTTTGACGACTCTGCCCAGAGTGCCACGGTGTCTACCGCTTCTGCTCCCCTGCTTGGGCGCGCAGCCGCTTTTCCTGCTCCTTCAGCTCGGGAGTCAGCGCCGGCCCGAAGTCTTCCGCCTCGAACACCTGGCGAATCTCAATTTCGCTTTCTCCCTCATGCGGATTGGGGCACCGCTTCACCCATTCGATCGCCTCTTCCATCGACCTCACCTGCCACAGCCAGAATCCGGCGATCAGCTCTTTGCTCTCCGTGAACGGCCCGTCGATGACCGTGCGCTTCGCTCCGGAAAACCGGACTCGCTTGCCTTTCGAACTCGCTTGGAGGCCCTCGCCAGCGAGCAGCACTCCAGCTTTCACCAGCTCTTCGTTGAACTTCCCCATTTCGGCAAGCAGCTTCTGATTCGGCATCACGCCCGCCTCGGAGTCCTTACTGGCTTTGACTATAACCATGAATCGCATTGTGATCTCTCCTTTTGAGCCGGGCCGAGACCTCGGTTTCCGGACCGCCCGGCCAAATAATCCTGACCTCTACTTTAACGTCGAACGACGGGCAGTGAAATCGACAGGCACAGAATCTCTTTTGGTAATAATTAATGTGGATTCGCGAACCAGAACGCCCCATCTGCGTATATCTCCCCATGATGCCTAGCCAGCGGTGATGCCAGACAGCGGCCAGATGGATGCCACAATTTGTAGTAAATGGCCCAAAAGTGTTGAATCGCCACAAAGATACGTGGGCAAGGATTGCCACACTGCCACAATGGCCGGACGTAATATCCGCACAGCCGGCCATACCAAATTGTAGAAAAGACGGCATCCTTCCACCGGCACATCAACCACACAAAACAAAGTGGCAAGCGCGAAGCCGGCGATGATCGCCGCCAAGGTCAGTTTGTAGATCCGAGAAATTGTGTGCCGGGTTTTCATAGCCGCCCCTATGTAAAGCCTTTTTTTGGCTCTACCTACATGTCGAATAAGGGGCCATGAGATCGACACGATCGAGTGAGTCAAATCCGAATGTATCCTCAGAAGGGATTGTGGATACGCGGGCGAGTGACGCGCTAACCGCATAAGTGAAGTACCGATTTATATGTTTGGCCACGCGGCTAACCAGGACCTATCCAACACTTTGCTTCTTACTCGCGTTCGACCTTCCTGTGTTTTGCTTCGCACAGGCGCTCGGCATTTGCGTGCAATTGCTGAAGCACGGTTTCCAGCCGATCGATGTCGATGTTCAGCACTCCCTCAAAGCACTCCCCTCGAACTTCCTCGAAGCGCGCCTTCAAATGCGGTGCAACCCGGCGCCCGCTGTTTGTCGTTTTGATTATCGATAGTCTGTGATCGCGCGGGTCGCTCTTGCGTGATAAAAAGCCGTTCCCCTCGAGCCGGTCAACGAAGCGCGTGATTTTCGCTTTGTCCCGGCCCATCGCCCTGGCTAATTTTCCTGCGGAAGTCTCGCCCTCTTCGGCACAGTGCAGGAGTACCGCCGCTTCCTGAGCCGTCATCCCGAATTCGCTGAAGCATCGGTCAAAGGCTGTTTGCAGCCTTATGCTGGTACGAAACAGCCGTGAGATGGAATGTTTTGCCTGCCATTCTCGGATGCCGAAGTACTTCCGCTCAGGCTTCTCCCCTTTCTTAAGGAGCTTTCGCAGGAATGCCCCGCTCTTCCGTGTCTCGGTAATCTCCGTTATCAGTTTGGTTGTCACGACTTATCGTAATAAAAGTGCAAGCTGCTCATAACCAATTGGACTAGAAATGGAAGCCCACTTCTGCGGTCACCGCGCGCGGTGTCACGAAGTGCGTCCCGCTGAACGTTGAGAGGATGTTGTACAGCGCCTCTTTGTTCGTCAAATTGACCACCGTAAGCCGCAGGCTCCACTTGTAGCGGTCGCCGTGGAAGAGGTCGTCCTGCCCCAGCGCCACATCGAATAGATTGCGCGGCGCTATTCGCGGCGGATTCTTATCGTCGTTTTCTGTTCCCGGCGAGGGGATAACCACACGCGTGGCGCCAAAGGGAGTCAGACCGTTGCAGCTGACCGCCGTCAGCGGCGTTTGCAGCGTAGCCCGTTGGTTTCCGCAGAAGAGTCCAATCGCTGCTTGCTGGTCTGCGTCCAGAGCGAGTGCAGTCGCGAAATCAGGAACGGAGCCGGCCACAAGACCGCTGTCATAGCGCCAGTTGAAGCCCGCCCACGGCCCGCGTTTCCAGGGCTGATATTGCAGATGCGTTGTCTGGTTGAACTTTTCATCGTGGTCGATGCGGAACACCGATCCTCCTTGGCCCACGGTTGTCCCTAAGCCCCCAACCTGCGGGGGAAAATAGCGCGCCGCCACACTGGACATCACCACCAGCGCGCTGAATCCATGGAAATTCGGCATGCTCGCTCGGAGCAAGAACCCGGGGATCTTGGAGTTGTGCCAATCGATTGGGAAAGTGATCGGGGTATTTCCGAGAACGCTGAAGTCATACGCGTTGTGCGTGTACTTCCAAATGTACTCTCCGTCGATCACCACATATTTGCCGAAAGCTTGCTGCAATCCCGCGTGGAACTCGTTTCGGAAGCCCGCCGGTGAACTCGCTGGCACGCACGGAATCAGCGCGGCGATCACGGGGACGTTGCAGCCGGTGGTCGCGATTATCAGATTTTCGTTAAACGGCGTCTCGAGAGTTCGCGCATAGGAAATCCTTAGCACCGTATTGGTCGGCTTGATGTTGTAAGCTATTCCCAGCCGGGGCTCCGCTTGATTTGCGGACGAAAGGCCTCTGTACATATCACCACGAATTCCCAGGTTGAACGACCAGCTACCCTTGCTAATCACGTCCTGCACGTAGAGTGAGAGCTCTTTGACGTCCGTATGCCCCTGAAATGTGAATTGGCTCCCGCCGCGCGTCAAATCTATGGGCAGCAGCGTTGTGCAGGGATCATCCAGAGCAACGTTACCTGCAAAGCAGGGGTTGCCCGCAGCGTCGGTCAGCGACGGAAGGAGACTCGGGTCGATGATGCCCAGCCGGTCATTCTCGTCAAGGAAAGTCTGCTGATAGTAGACCCCTGCCTTCACATTGTGAATGCCTTTGACGTGCGAGATATCCGCACGAACGCCCGAATTTGTAAGTTTGCGGTTCTGAGATATCGTCTCGGTGTTGATGGGCCCCAGGTCCGCAAAAGGATTGTCGCTTGGATAGTAGTTGTACTGGTCGTGGCGCACATGGGCGCCTAGTGTAAAGACTGTGTTCGCGCTAACGAGCCTGGTCCAGGTTGGCGCGATATTAAACGTCCCGATCTTTGAACGCTGGTCCGTATTTCCAACGCTGTTTCCGCTCGGGTCCAGCACGTTCAGATTGTCATAGGTGTTCGGCGTCTGGAACCATGAACGCGTGTACTGGAAATTTCCATGGATATTGTCTGTTTGCGTCAGTTGATAATCCACGCGGTCGAACACGTTCAACTGATTGCCCTTGTCATGAATCGCCGCGAACTCCGGCGGATCCAGAAAGCGTCCGCTCTTCAATCCGTTTGCAGCGATGAAATTTCCCCACTTCTGGGTCCCGTAGGACATATCGAAACCCATGTTCGCCGTCCCGAAGCTCCCGTACGACGCCGTAACCGAGCCTGTCGGCCTCGAAACTCCAAGCCCCGATTTCGTCGTAACCTTTATGATCAGGCTGGTCTTGTCCCCGAATTCCGCCGGAGGCGCTCCAGAGATTACTTCGAGCGACTGAATGGAATCCGCGGGAAGCTGATTGGAAAAAACCTTGCTCGTTTGATCCGTGATTGCTTGGCCGTCGACGGAAAATGAGTTCTGCGCATGATCTCCCAACCCGTGCATATTCCCGTTGGAGTCCGCGGCCACCCCCGGCGACACCAACGTCACGAGGTTTGTCAGGGACGAAGACGCACTCTCCAGCGGCAACCTGGCGATTATTCCTTGGTCTACGTCGGTGTGGAATGTCGACTCGGTTTCGATCAGGTCTTCGCCTTTCTCCGTTACTGTCACACTTGTTACTTCGGTGCTGAGCTTCAAATTAATCTCAATGTTCGCGGGAACCGATGAGCGCACGTCCACGTCCTGCGTATATGTTGCGAATCCCGTCGCGGTGACAACCGTGTGGTATGAATTGAACGGCACGTTTGTGAACTTGAAACTGCCATCCGTATCCGTCGTCGTCTCCCGGTGGAAACCGCTCACCACGTACGAAGTCTCTACTTTGGCGTTTGCTACCGCGCTTCCTGAGGGGTCCTTCACCACTCCTACAATCGAACCCGAATTTCCCGACTGTGCTCGCGCGGCCACGGCGGCAAATAGCAAACCGATCGCCAGGAACAATGGCGTGAACCTTTGAAGACCCTTCATTTTTTCCTCCGTCCCTGTAGGGACTCATGTGGTAGGTAGGTGATTAGAGCCCGCCTGGAAAAATGGCGGTCGTGCTGGTCCACGTACGATCAGCACTCTTTTTTGCGGTTCGCTGGCGGGAGATTGGAATTACGCGGAAGGGGGCGCTCTAGAAGCGCGGTGCAGAGAAACGGAATTGCTAGGCGCAACGTGTCGCGGAAGCGAAGAAAGTCGGACGATCAGCTCGGGAGCGGCGACGAGGTCCAGAGCAGCTGCGGCCAGCGCGGGCATGTGCAACGTCTGGCAGATGTGGCAAGCGATTTCCGAGCCATTCGTGTGCTGGTGAAACAGGCTGCCGCCCGCTGCGAAAAACAGGAGCGCGCTGCATGCTAGCAGCGCTAGCGCACGCTCCGAAATCGTGTGTCCGAAGATAGACTTGTCCCATTTCATCGAGCTGATAAACAGATTAACACTCTTTGGCGAGTCCATCTGTCTTGGTTTTGAAAATAGCGCGCTTCCAGCAGATGCTTTGGTTGACCCCGCAACCATTTTCCTTGCGCACCCGCCAATAAGTTGCAGTCAACCCCGGACTCCTGAACCGAAGCGCTGCAGTAGCCTCGTGCACTTCTTTACCGGCTGTGATGGCGTCTTAGCGCTCGATGAAAACGACTTACTCAGCAGCGGGAATTACTTCCGAGTTGCCCGTCATTCGTTCCGAAATCGGCGCCACTCGCCAACGGGACCCCCATATCGCGCAACGGTAAGCTCCCGATGCTTATTCAATCTCCCGCACTGGCTTCTGGAACGAAGCTCCAGCGGCGGTCAGCACCATTAGTCCGCCAGCGAGCAGAAACATGAGCTCCAAGCTCCACGCAACCAAGAATCCTGCAACCGCGAGGGAGATGGGGGTTATTCCGAAGGAGGCTAGCATGAGCACGCTCGCAACTCGCCCGCGCACCGCGACATCGATCCGCTGCATGATCCAGGCGCCGATGTGGATGTT
>JBGPLB010000048.1:0-26783 GCA_041486245.1 Candidatus Acidiferrum sp. | reverse complement strand
GGGAAAGCTTGGGGAAATGCGCCACGTTCCTTTTGCGAAGATTGCTTCTCGCCACTGGAAGTCACCTACGATTACGATTCTCTGAAGAGAAACACTCGACGCGAAAACCTGGCTGGCCGCACATTCAATATGTGGCGCTATGCGGAGCTTTTGCCGCTGCCGGAAGACTTTACGCCAGTCAGCGCGGTTGGCGGAACACCTTTGGTTGCCTCGCGGAAACTCGGGGCACTCTGGGGCGTCAAGAATGTCTTTTTCAAGAATGATGCGGTGTGCTTCCCTTCTCTGTCGTTCAAAGACCGCGTGGTCGGAACGGCGCTGGTAGCGGCGAGACGGTTTGGTTTTGAAACTGTGGGGTGCTCTTCCACTGGAAATTTGGCGAATGCGGTTGCAGCACAGGCGGCGCAACAGGGATTCGACGCGTGCGTGTTCATTCCCGCCGATCTGGAGCCTGCCAAGGTTCTGAACACCGCGGTGTACGGCGCGCGTATCGTTCGAATCAACGGAAACTACGACCATGTGAACCGGCTGTGCGCGCAGGTGGCGGACCGCTTTCAGTGGGGACTGGTAAACGTAAATCTTCGCCCGTACTACTCGGAAGGTTCGAAAACGCACGGTTACGAAATCGCGGAGCAGCTTGGCTGGCGCTTGCCGGACAACGTGGTGGTGCCAATGGCAGGCGGATCGCTGATTACAAAGATCGCCAAAGCCTTCAAAGAGCTGGTGACGCTGGGATGGGTGGAAGAAAAGCCCGTGAAATTCTTTGGTGCGCAGGCGACCGGATGTTCGCCCATTGCCGATGGCGTGAAGCGCAATCTCTCGCGCTTTGAACCGCAAAAACCCAATACGATTGCGCGGTCGCTGGCAATCGGAAATCCGGCGGACGGATCGTTTGCGATCAAGCTTATTCGGGAAAGCGGTGGCTGGGCGGAAGACGTCTCCGATACTGAAATCGTCGAGGCTATAAAACTGCTCGCGGAAACAGAAGGCATTTTTACGGAGACCGCGGGCGGAGTGACGACGAGTGTGACGCAAAAACTCGTCCGACAAGGACGAATTGGGGCCGACGAAACTACCGTTGTATGCATCACGGGAAACGGACTGAAAACGACCGACGCCATCGCCGCGGAATTTCCGGTTACGGAAGCTATCGAGCCACGGATTGATGCACTTGAAAACTACCTTGAGAACCAATTTACCGTCGCCGCGGCTACTGCCGGGGCAAAATAAGGAGACGCAACACACATGCCAGTTACCATTGAAATTCCGACAGCGTTCCGCCGCTTTACTGACGGCACGCCAAAGATTGACTGTAGTGCGGCAACGATTGCCGAAGCGTTAAACGATTTGACCACGCGCTTTCCTGCCCTTTCGCGGCATGTTCGCGACGAAGAGGGGCAAATTCGGCAATTTCTCAACGTCTATTTGAATGAAGAGGATATTCGCTTTCTTGGCGGCGAAGGCTGTTCGCTGAAAGAGGGAGATCGCGTCTTGCTGGTTCCATCCATCGCGGGTGGCTAGCCGAATCCAGCCAAGGTCTCCAGGGCGCCGCTAAAATATTTGGTAGTACAGCCGGGTTACGTCTTGCCGGGCTTTCAATCCGTTTGAACTCAGCTATCATCTAAGGTGCCGGAGCGGCCCATGAGTTACTACGTGCTTTTTTATCGGGAAGTGGTTCCAGACTTTATCGAGAGGCGAGCCGCTTATCGTGAAGAGCATTTGGGACTGGCACGAGAGGCGCACGCGCGGGGTGAGCTGGTGCTTGCCGGCGCGCTGGCCGATCCAGCAGACGGAGCGCTGCTGGTGTTCCGGGCGAGCGACCCTACGCCAGTCCAGGAATTTGTCCGCAAAGATCCTTACGTCCTCAACGGCCTGGTGAAGCGATGGGAAATTCGCCCGTGGACCGTAGTGGTCGGAAACCAATAGGAGCCTGGCTGGAATGATCGCCCGTCTGTGGTCCGCTCGTACAACGACAGCGCAGTCCACTCGATACCTGGAACATTTTTGGCAGAGCGTCGTGCCCTCACTCCGTAAAGTCGATGGGTATGTCGCCGCTACGGTCCTTGTAAGGACCTATCGAGACTCGGTCGAGATTCTGGTCACGACCTTCTGGCAGTCCTATCAGGCGATAGATGCTTTTGCGGGGACCGATCGAAAGACGGCAGTTGTGGCCAGCGAGGCTGCTGCCTTCTTGACGGACTACGACCGGCGGGTGCGGCACTACGAAGTCGCCCAAATGGATGGCGTCACTTTCAGGCAATCCTAATTACTTGCGTCCTGCAGGAAACTTTTCCGAGGGAATCTTCGTTACTTAGTCCAGAACCCTTGGAGGTGTGTTTATGCGGACTCCATTCCTGTTGGCGACCGTGCTAGCGCTGAGTGCTGCTTCAGGCGTGGCCCAGACCAAATTTGACGTAAAAGACATTCAGGATCACCCGTTCACAGCGGATTTCAAGCCCGGCGGAAAGATTCGGATGTACCTGCGTTCTGGGGACTTCCGCATCACCGGCGGAGACGAAGACAAGATTACCGTGCGCATCAGGGGCGGAAACGCATACAAAGCGAACGAATTGAGGGTGCAGCTGGTGGGATCCAGCAATGCGGCGACGTTGACCATCAGTGGCGGACCCAGAAACGATCTTGAGGTCACTATCGATGTGCCCCGCAAGACTGGGCTTTTCGTCCGTATGCCCGCAGGAAATCTGGAAGTGCGGCACGTGGTCGGCGATAAAGATGCGGAACTGCACGCGGGAGAGATGATCATCGATGTAGGCGAGGCTGCCGACTATTCGCGAGTGGACGCCTCAGTTTATTCCGGTGGACTGGAAGCGAGCCCATTTGGCGAGTCCCATGGAGGGCTCTTCCGCTCTTTTCATAAAGAAGGCAACGGTAGATATCACCTACACGCTCACGTCGGGGCCGGCGACCTGACACTGCAATAGCCCTCTTGAGGTGGTCATCCAGGCGGGCGCACCGCAACATTTGGCGCTGCATAGTGTTTTTATCTACATGAGGCTAAGGCTAGCCATATACGGTGCTGCTTCCCTGGTGCTTCTCGCTTTCTACGCGCCGGCACGAGCTGTTACTTCCTTCATAGCTGGTCTGCGAAATCGCTGAAATAGCTCCCAGCCCTGATTGCTCAAAGCACCGGCCAAAACCTATCCAACATGGGCATTGCTTCCTCCCCCTGAGTAAAGGCAGACTAGCCCGCGCATTGCGGCATTCTACGCATTCTCAAAGAAGAGGCGGGATTGGAGATTGTAAACGATGCCGGATTCGGCAAGCGCCTCTCGAACTGCGCCGAGTAACCACGAGCTTTCTAAGCGTCTTACTCCAGTAGTTGCGCTGCTGGCGATCTCCGTCTTCATCAACTACATAGATCGTGGAAGTCTCTCGATCGCCGCTCCCGCTCTGAAAGACGAACTCGGGCTCTCGCCGTGGCAGCTCGGCATTTTGCTTTCTTCGTTTTTTTGGACCTACCTAGGCTTTCAGATCATTTCTGGGTGGATGGTGGACCGTTTCAACGTGAATTGGGTCCTCGCCTCGGGCTTTTTGATTTGGTCCATCGCCACGGCAGCCACCAGTCTGTTTCACGGTTTCCTGACGATTTTGGCTATGCGACTCGTTTTGGGAATGGGTGAGTCCGTGGCTTTCCCTTCGTATAGCAAAATCCTCGCCAAGCATTTCCCCGAGGCTGTGCGAGGACGGGCCAATGCCATCGTCGCGGCGGGCATCGCCGCGGGACCTGCGTTTGGAACATTTTTCGGTGCGATGCTCATCGCGCGGTACGGCTGGCGGCCATTCTTTATCGGGCTGGGCCTCCTCAGCCTCTTGTGGCTACTCCCGTGGACAATTTGGATGCCCAAGGGGTTCGGGTTGCCTGTTTCACCTCACGCTCAAACTCCCGGCTTGGCGGAGATTCTCAAACAGCGCTCAGCTTGGGGTACGTTTGGCGGGCTCTTTGCTTACAATTATCTTTCCTATTTTCTGCTGACCTGGCTGCCGACGTATCTTGTTCACGAACGCCATTTCTCGATGCAAGAAATGGGCAGAGTCGGCGGGGAGGCCTATCTCATCCTGGCTGCTTCCGCGTTAATCGCAGGCTGGATTTCCGACTTCTGGATCGCGGGTGGCGGCAATCCGACTCGAGTACGAAAAACTTTTACAGCCTCTGGGCTGGCACTAAGCTCGGCCTCCTGTATCGCCGTGGTTGCGTTCGCGGACAATCCGCGGCTCGCTACTTTTTTCCTTTTCACGACTTGCGCTGCGGCGGGACTATGCACCTCAAATCTTTGGGCGATCACACAGACGCTTGCAGGACCACTCGCGGCGGGCAAATGGACCGGCCTTCAAAATTTCGCCGGGAATTTTGCAGGGATAGTTTCGCCGGCGCTCACGGGGTTCGTCGTGCAGCGAACGGGGCATTTTTTCTGGGCATTTGCTGCGACGGCGGTCGTCTTGCTGGCAGGGGCGCTATCGTGGGCATTTGTAGTCGGGCCGGTTGAGCCGGTGCAGTGGGAGTCGAAAAGATTCGCCACAGCTCCCGATGCCTCCGCCGGATAAGGAAGGGATGCCCGCGTTACGGTCTCTGCCATCTCCCTGTTTCGGCGGAACGGAAGACCGCTTCGAGCACCGCCATATTGCAAATTGCATCTTCGAGAGAAACCGGAACTTCGCCGTCACCCCGGACGGCGCGCGAAAAAACGTCGCCCTGAATGGTGTACTGATCGCACGTGGGGAAAGATTCCGTGACGACCCCGCTGCCGAAGGCATCGCGGCCGTCGTCGATGAATATGCGGCAAGGGCGGTCCTTTGGCGCGTTGAATGGTATTTCGATTTCGATGCGACCCTTGGTGCCGAGGAACTGCATTCGCTGGTAGGGAACGAGCTGGGTGCTGCACGTAAAGATGGACTGGCCCGAGGGAAAATCGAGAATGACAGAGGCCAGACGATCGGTATTAAATTCTGGGTCGCGTTCCAGGAGCCCAAGTACACGCGATGGTTCTTCGCCGAAGATAAAGCGCGACGTGGTGATGGGATAGCAGCCGATGTCGTATATGCCCCCGCCGCCCCAGTCGAGGACGTTTCGGATATTCGCCGCGTCGCGATTGAAATAACTAAAGACTCCTACTATGGAGCGCAATTCGCCAATTCGGCCGGAATGAATCAGTTCACGGGTGCGCAGCCATTGGGGGTGCGTGCGTACCATGAATGCTTCGCCTATTTTTACATTGGCGCGGTCGCGCGCATCGAGGAGCAGTTTGGCTTCGTCAACGGTGAGGCTGATTGGCTTCTCGCAGAGCACGTGCTTTCCCGCTTTCGCTGCTTTGATCGACCAGGGGACGTGCAAATGATTGGGCAAGGGATTGTAGACGGCTTCGATTTCCGGATCGGCTAGCAGCTCTTCATACGACCAATAAGTTTTGGGGATGCGCAACTTGCGCGCTACGCTTTCGGCTTTTTTGCCGTCGCGTGAGGCGATGGCAACGATGTCACTCCAGTCGCCGAGTTGCATGGCGGGAATTACTTTGCGAACGCCGATCGCTGCTGTGCTGAGCACGCCCCACTTCACTTTTTTGTGGCCCATCGCTTCTCTCCGCAGTTCCTCCTTGTATCACGCATCGTGGCAACAGCCAAATACACGTGCTCCCCTCCATTTGTCATCGCGCCGCCGACCGCGTATAAGATTTGCCATGCTCCGATCGGCCTTTCTATCATTTATTGCTGGGCCCAACGACTTTTCAGACGCCCAGTGGCGATGGACGATTTTCTCGCTTGGCGTGGGGTTCATCCTGCTGGGAATCGGACTTGCTGCGCTCGCGCTTTTCTTCATTCGAAGACGAACGGCCGGCCAGTTGCCTCTGTACTTCGGCTTGTTCGTAATTTTTTATGCGGTCCGGATGTTTCTCCGTGAGAAGGCGCTACTTTCCATCTTTGCCATCTCGCCTGTTGTTGCCAATCACCTGATTCGCATCATCACTTACACTATCGCTCTGCCCGCTCTGTTCTTCTTTGTCCAGATCGTCGAGAAGCGCTGGAAGATCCTCTTCCAGTGGGTTCTCGGCGTGCATGTGGCATTTTCCGTTGTGGCGATTGTTTGCGAGGCGCTCGGATACGCGCCTGCGGCAATAGACCACACCAACAGTATCCTGGTGATGGTTTTTTGGCTGATCTTGATGGTCTTTCTTTTTCAGCCGCGTTCAACCAGCCGACTGCCGCACGAACTCCGAGTCGTCAGGATGGGTCTCGTCATTTTCGGGATTCTCGTTATTCACGCCAACCTCGTTGGTTTCCATCTGTTGCCTGGAAGAGACGTCGAACCGCTCGGCTTTCTTGCCTTTGTGTGCAGCCTGGGCTACCTCGTGGCTCACCGCATCTTCACCAAGGAGGAGAGCCTTTTTGCCATTCAGAAAGAGCTCGAAATCGCGGAGCAAATTCAAACTTCGATACTTCCGCGTGAGGTCCCTAGGCTTCCCGGGTTTGACATCGCCGCACGTTATCTGCCCATGAGCGCCGTCGCCGGCGATTTTTATGATTTCCTCGCGCCCAAACCCAACCAACTTGGCATTCTCGTCGCGGATGTGACCGGACATGGAGTTCCTGCAGCGCTCATTGCTTCCATGCTCAAAGTCGCTTTTACAAGCCAGGCGCCTCATGCCCAGGATCCTGCTGCCGTCCTGAACGGTTTGAATAAGGCCCTCTGCGGAAAATTCGAAGAGCACTTCGTGACCGCGGCTTACCTTTACGCCGATCTTGATGCAAAAACCATCCGCTACGCTGGGGCGGGACATCCTCCGCTGCTTGTAAGCAGCCGCTCGAACGGACTAGCACAATCCGTCGAACAGAACGGCTTCTTCCTGGGCATGTTTCCAGAAGCCGTTTATTCATCGATTGAGTTCCCTATGCTTGCGGGCGACCGATACGTGGTCTACACCGACGGCCTGCCGGAATCCAAGAACGCGAAAGGCGAGGAGTTCAGCCTTATCCGCTGCAAACAATTTCTCGACGCACATCCCAATCTTGCGGCGGGGGCGGTCGCGGACGGACTGCTCAATGAGATCGGACGGTGGTGCGCTCGGTCTTCCGATCACTCGCAAGAAGATGACATGACCCTGCTCGTTCTAGACTGCCAGTAGCAAACCCGACGCGCTTGGGTGCAATTGTCTTGAGTGATTGGGTGCAGCGGAGGGCGAAATGCGCAGGGTGACGCTTAGAGAAGGCTCAATTGTCCGCTTTCCAGAGCGAGGAGTTTCTTCTTGACTGGAAGACCGCCGCCGAAGCCAGTTAAGTCGCCATTGCTGCCGATGACGCGATGGCACGGAATGATGATGGGTATGGGGTTGGAGCCGTTCGCCAGGCCGACCGCGCGGGCTGCTTCGGGGCTGCCGATGCGGCGGGCCAGCTGGCCGTAGCTGACGGTCTCTCCGTATGGAATCATGCGGAGGTTGCGCCAAACGAGGAGTTGAAACTCCGTACCCTCAAGGACAAGCGGCAGATCGAAGTCTCTTAGCTTTCCTTCAAAGTAGGCTTGAAGCTGGCGGATCACCTCTTTGAACGAAGCTGCATCCTCCACCCAATCTCGTCGAGGGGACTTGGGCCGGCGGCCGGTTGCGAAATGCACCAGACGCAGACCACCCGCATCCCCCGCAAGCAAAAGCGGCCCGATGGGACTTTTCAATGTGGTGTAAGTGAGAGTACCCACTTTATCTTTTTTACCGCGCTGCTTTCCCGCTTGAGGTTGCCGTGGCATACGGGCTTTGAGCTCGGTACCTTTTCTCGAATTCTTCGCGTGTGCACATGGTACGAATGTCCGTGATGCGATCCACGGCGAGTATCCCGTCGAGATGATCGATTTCGTGCTGCAATAATTCGGAGAGATTCCGTTCTTCGCCCGCCCGGATTTCGTGCCGCTCGCCGCCCAAATCCTGATAACGCACCACAATCTCGCGATGCCGCTCCACTTGCATAAAAATGGAGAGAAAGCTCAAGCAAGCGTCCCAGACCACGATTTTTTCTTTGCTGCGTTCGGTGATTTCAGGATTAACGAGCGGCCAAGGATCAGCTCCGGGCAATTGCAGAAAAATGACGCGCAGGAGCGCGCCAATCTGAGGAGCCGCAATCGCCCGCCCATAACCCGTTGTCTTTTTCCAATACGCGAGGGTATCGGCGAGGTCTTCGACAAGTGCCTCAATTTCTGGCGTCGCGGGATCCGACACGGGCCGCGCAATCTCGCGCAGCACAGGATCACCAAGTTGCCGCAGTGTTTGGATGGCCATGCGCTTCCCCACCGTTGCCAGGACCTAAGCATGCTTATCCCAGCAATGCACCATCGTAGCGCAACCCGCAGGTAAATTAGGGGTGCAAATCGCCTTCACTATCTTGTCGGGACTCGCGGAGAGTCAGGCGGAATGATCCTGCACGTCATGTCGTGCCTGGTCGTTATTATGGACGTCACGGGCGGCCAGTGCCGAGGTAGGTGGCTAGGAACCAAGTGTTGCCGAATGGGTCTTTGACGGCAGCGGCGCGGTCACCGTAAGGGGCGTTGCTAGGAGGAGTGACGGCGGTGGCGCCAGCACGCAAGGCTTGCGCGTAGAGAGCGTCGGTGTCGGGGACATAGACGTGCAGATAAGACCGCGTGGGCTGAACTTCGCCCTGAGCTTCGTCGATTTCGAAAGTAGCCCCGGCAATTTCGATGGTGGCGTGGCGGACCAGGCCATCGAGGGATTTGTGAACGCCGGTAGCTTGGGCGCCAAAGGCGGATTCGATGAATGGAATCATGTTGTGAGCGTCGCGAAGATGGAGATAGGGCTGAACGGTGAGGACGCCTTCCGGGCCAGGAGTCCAGCTCTTGCGTGTGGCGATGTACCAGGTGTTGCCGAAGGGATCCTTGGCCTCCCCCCAGCGATCGCCAGAAGGATGGTCGTCTGTGGGCGCATAGATAGGAGTTGCGCCAGCTTCAAGGGCGCGGGCATAAGTGGCATCGGCATCCGGGACATACAAGTGGGTGGTCATGAAACGCTGCGGATATTGTTCGTTGGCATCGCCGAGCTCGATGACAGAATTGCCGATGGCGACTTCGGCGTGCATGATGGCACCGTCAGGGCGCGGGACACGGATGCGCTCGGTGCCTTCGAAGGCGGAGACAAGGAATTCGATGAGTCTCGGAGCACCGTTGACAAGGAAATAGGGGGCGATGTTCGGGAAGTCCGGACGACGGAATTGAGCGGGCTTCTTAGGCGCCGGGGATGGAGCTGCTGCTTCTTTCATGGAAGTTCTCCTTTGCAAATCGGTCTTTAAGGCGGACTTGAAGTCAGGGCGCGGCAAATCGCAGAGGGAACGCGCCAGGGTCACGATCTTGGCGATGCTCGGGCTCGGTCGCGGCAATGAGCGCTGCCGTGGCCGCGCGAGCAGATCGCTGATGGCGAGATCGAGTTGTTCCGCGGGAGAGCGCTTAGGCATGGCCACCCTCCATCTGCGCGCGAAGAGTTTGCAGCGCGCGGAATTGCAACTGCTTGACGGCTCCTTCGGACTTCTTAAGGCGATCGGCGATTTCGCGGATGGTGCGTTGGTCGACGAAACGCTCGTAGATGACGCGGCGTTGGGCGGCGGGAAGTTTGTTGACCAGCCCAAAGAGCTGCACCTGATGGTCGATAGCTTCGAGGTCGCGCGACGACAGCTCTGAGTATGCGGAGATTTCTGGCGGATCGCCGGGCAAGGAATGCTCGCGGGAGGACCGCTTGTACTGATCGGCGAGAGCGTTGGAGGCAATGCGGAAGTGCCAGGCGGCGAAGGGTGCGCCACGCCATTCGTAGTTGGGAAGATTGGCAAGGGCTTTGTGAAAGACTTCTGAAGTGAGATCTTCGGCGGTGGCACGGTCGCGGACGCGGGCGGAGAGGAAATAGTAGACACGATTGAAATAGAGTTCGTACAGGGCGTCGAACTTCGCGGGGTCGCGTTGAGCGGCTCGGACGAGAAGATGCTCGTCGGCGCCACTCGGCGAAGGCTTTTGTGCCGGACGTCGGACCGCCATCATGGCTCTGGATATAGTAACTGCGGAGAGCGGCAAAAGGTTACGGAGAGGAAGTCTTGTCGAGTGGCGGGCTGACGGGTGACAACTACTCCTCGTTCTGGTCACGTTTCCTGTTTGACTCGCCGTGATAGTATTCGAACGAGCAAAGACTTTGATGGCAAGCTCCACGCGCACTCGGGCGAAATGCAACAGGGACTATTTCTTACCTCTTAGGCTGATTCTTTTCTGCGCAGCGTTCGGAATAGTCCAGGGTGATTGTTGTGCGCAGGGGAAGAACCCACAGAAACACGCTGCTAGGCAACCGAACACCTTATCGGGCAAGGAGACGTTTTTAAAGTACTGCGCTTCCTGCCACGGAGCGGATGCCAAGGGAAACGGTCCGGCAGCCATTGCGTTGAAGCCGCCACCACAGGATCTGACGACTCTCACTAAACGGTACGACGGCAAGTTTCCATCGGGCTATGTGGGGGCGCTAGTGAAGTTTGGAAGGAGTCTCGCCGCGCATGGGTCGGAAGAAATGCCCGTGTGGGGATCTCGTTTCAAAACACTCGATCCGGTTCACGATCCGACCGGACAGAAGAATATCGACGATTTAGTCGCATATATTGAATTTCTCCAGGCAAAGTAGCGCCACACCAATGACACGCCGGTGTGCGTCCACGCGTGAAATTCTTTCGCGCGACCTTTCCGCAACGCGAACATATCAAGTTTGTTTTAATGTTGACTTCGCCTCTCTCAGGTGCAATGCCTCAGGCTCGCGCCTCTTCATCTGGTAGAGAACTTGATCTGCGGCGCTTAGAAGTGATTCGATAGTTTGCCCGTCTTGTGGGTACACGGCGGTGCCAGCGCTGATCGATATGTGCGGCGTTTCCGCGTCCTTTGACACGCACTCGCAAATCCTGGCAGCGACCTCCTCGGCGCCCTTCACTCCTGTTTCCGGCAAGACAAGAGCGAACTCGTCTCCTCCGTGCCTTGCGGCCGTGTCGATTGTTCGAGAGTGAAGCAGGAGGGCGTCGGCCACGCGGCATATAGCGCGAGTTCCTACCAAGTGGCCATAGTGGTCGTTGATTTTTTTCAGCCCGTCCAAATCAAATAGCAGGAGAGCAAATTGGTTCCCTGTTCGCTTGGCCCTCTCGATCTCACTGGCCAGCACATCTGCGAGCCGGCGATAGTTGGCCAGCCCTGTCAAGGGATCGCTTACTGCCTGTTCGCGGATACTGGCGAAGAGCTGGGCGTTGTCAAAGAGTCCGCCAGCCAAAAGTACCGCATAGCTGCCAACCTGAAGAATCTCCGCGAAGGCAAAAGGATAGTCGAATGCGCGATCCGACTGACTGGCTGCAAGACACGCAGCAATATTTAGCAGCGCTGCAATGTAGAGGGCACGATCAAACGGTGTGCGATTCCCTTTCAGACGCAAATAATATCCAATTGCCGCAAGTAGAAAGAGTGCGGCTGGAAACAGATTGCCTGGCCGCGGAAAGGCACCCCCACGCTGAACAACGAATTCCGCGGGCAGCCGCCAGTGAGTAGCACTCAGAAGGGACGTCACGAGAACAGTAGCGATGAGCGCCCAGACAATCTCGCGGCTTGGATTGCGGGACGTTGGAAAGCGGCGCTCAACCACCAGACCGGTAACGAGGAGGACTGCGAGCAATGTCCGGCTGATTACCCAGGACATGGGATCCCGTAAATTTGCGTCAAACCCTGCCTCTGGAGGATGGATAAAAATCAGATGGGAACTAGTCAAGGCAAAACCTACGATGACGAATCCGCCAGCGAAAATCAGGGGAAGCCGCTCGCGCGTTCCGCGAAACCTTAGGAGTGCAATTGCGGCGAAGGTGAAGGCAAGGATCCCGCTGGTGAGTTGAAGTTGCGCGGGGAGTGAAGGGTGGGGAAGAAAAGAGAAATATCGCAGGCGCCACGCTACTAAAAGGGTGCAAGTTCCCACCCCGATCGACCATCGCAACGCTTGGGACCTCCAAACGAGACCCCATGCGAATGGAGTGCTGTTCATTGCGGCTCCCAAGCCTTGCCGAGCACCTAAGCTAAGAGTACTCCCCAAACCTGGTTAAGCGCGAGGATGTGAGCAGAAGCAGCTTTCTGGTTACGAGACGAGGTGGTGTGATCGAAGACCGAGCTTGTGCGGGGCGCCCCTCACACCTTGCCACCTAACGCGCATGGGTATAGGCTTCTCGGCTGGTGGCACGTCCGCGCGCCCACGGGGCTGAAGGGGTTCCGCCCTGCCTTCCTTTTTTATGCGCGAACGGGCTGCCTAAGCCGCCAATCGACGGCTAACGAGATCAATTATCTCGAAGGAGCGGGCACAATTTCCGTTGTGACTTGCTGCTCCTCGACGATTCCGATAGGGAGGATTTCATGGCGACAGCAACGACTGCAATTGAACCAAGCGTGAAAATCAGCGCAAACAAGCTGCTGATTAACGGAAAATGGGTGAACAGCGCTTCGGGAAAGACGTTTCCGACAATCAATCCATCGACGGGAGAAGTGATTACTCAGATTGCGGAAGCCGATGCGGTGGACGTCGACAGGGCAGTAATTGCGGCGCGCGCGGCGTTCGAAACGGGAGCTTGGCGGAAGCAGATGACGGCTTCGCAGCGCGGCGCGATGATTAACAGGCTCGCCGACTTGATCGAGAAACATGCGGATGAATTGGCGCAGCTCGAATCGCTGGACAATGGCAAACCGTATCACATCGCGCGAGCGGCGGATTTACCGCTGACGATCGCGTGCTACCGCTACTACGCCGGATGGGCGGACAAGATCCAGGGGAAGACTATTCCCGTGAATGGCAATTATTTTTGCTACACGAAGCACGAGCCCGTGGGCGTCGTGGGGCAGATTATCCCGTGGAACTTCCCGCTGCTGATGCAGGCGTGGAAGCTGGGGCCGGCGCTGGCGACAGGCTGCACGGTCGTACTGAAACCCGCGGAGCAGACACCGCTCTCGGCGTTGCGCGTGGGCGAATTGATCCTTGAGGCAGGATTCCCGGAGGGTGTTGTAAACATTCTGCCGGGATACGGCCCGACGGCCGGCGCTGCGATTGCACGGCATATGGACGTGGATAAAGTGGCGTTCACCGGCTCGACGGAAGTGGGCCACTTGATTATGCGCGCTGCGGCGGACACCAATCTGAAGCGGGTCACGCTGGAGTTGGGCGGGAAGAGCCCGAACATTGTGTTTGCGGATGCAGACATGGACGAAGCAATCGAGGGAGCGCACTTTGCGTTGTTCTTCAATCAAGGACAGTGCTGCTGCGCGGGCTCACGGCTGTTCGTCGAGGAGAAATGCTACGACGAGTTCGTGGAGCGAAGCGTGGCGCGCGCCAAGAAGCGCACGGTCGGCAATCCGTTTGATACGAACACGGAGCAAGGGCCGCAAGTGGACCAGGACCAGTTCAACAAGGTGATGGGCTACATCGAGACAGGCAAGAAAGAGAACGGCAAGATGCTGACGGGAGGCCACCGGGTCGGAGACAAGGGATATTTCATTGAGCCGACCGTCTTTGCCGACGTGACGGACAACATGACGATTGCTCGAGAAGAGATTTTCGGGCCGGTAATGACCATCCTGAAGTTCAAGAGTATCGATGAAGTGGCGGCGCGCGCGAACAATACTGCGTACGGCCTCGCTGCGGCGGTGTGGACCAAGGACATCAGCAAGGCGCACGCCATCGCCGACAGCGTGAGGGCGGGAACGGTCTGGGTGAATTGCTACGACGTGTTCGACGCCGGAGCGCCGTTCGGAGGATTCAAGCAGTCAGGGATCGGGCGCGAACTGGGCGAATACTCGTTGTCAAACTACACCGAAATAAAGACTGTTACCGTAAAACTTTAGCAGAGTGACTGATTTTCGACCGCAGGGGCACGATATATCGTGCCCCTGCGCTTTTTTGGACGGTGCGGGCGTAGAATCGCGGGATGGGGGTTACGCTTCGGCCCTACGAACCGCACAACTTCGCTGCCTTGCACCGGCTGGATCAAGCCTGCTTCCCTGCCGGAATTTCCTATTCGAAGACAACATTGCGCTATTTCCTTACAATTCCGAGCGCTGATTGTATCGTGGCGGCGGACGGTAAGCAGATCGCGGGTTTTATTTTGACGGAGGAAAATCCGCCGCTGGCGCACGTGATTACGCTGGACGTCGCGGAAACACATCGGCGGCATGGCGTTGGTTCGGCGCTGCTCGCGGAGAGCGAGAAGGATTTGACCCTGCGCGGCGTGAGATCCATCCTGCTCGAAACGGCAATCGAAAATGAAGCAGCTGTTGCCTTCTGGAAGAGGCACGGCTATCGTATCGAGGCGATCCTGAAACGCTATTACCTTGGCAAGCTCGACGCCTACGAGATGCGTAAAATTCTTCCGAATACCTCGCAAAATCCGGAGATGAAACCAGGAGAGTCTCGTTGAACGAATACGTTCTGTCTGTTCTGCTGGGTGTTGTGGAAGGCTTGACGGAGTTTTTGCCGGTCAGTTCGACAGCCCATTTGCGGTTGAGCGAGGCGCTGCTGCACATCGACCTTGCGAGTGGCTATTGGAAGATGTACTCAATTGTGATTCAACTCGGCGCAATCGCCTGCCTGCCGGTTTATTTCTGGAGCCGTATTGGAGCCTTTCTCTCGACGTACCCAAAAGGCGACCGTGGAGACCGGACGCCGCTTACTCATCCCCTGGGGCTGACGGCTGTGGCGTTTGTAATTACGGCGATTCCGTCCTACCTGCTGACCAAGGTGATCGGCAAGAACCTGGAGAGCCTGGCGGTCATCGGCTGGTCATTGCTGATCGGCGGGGTCGTGATGTGGATCGTCGACGCCATGAACGCCAAGTCAGAAGCGGCGGGACCTTCCGGCACGGGCGGGCGAATTCATACGTGGAAGATGGATGACATGAGTCTGGGGCAGGCCGCCTGGATCGGTTTCTGTCAGATTTTTTCGGGTGTGTTCCCGGGAACATCACGCTCCATGTCGACAATTGCAGGCGGCCAGCTTGCGGGGATGTCGAGAGCTTCCGCTCTTGAGTTTTCGTTCTTTCTTTCCATGCCGACGATGGCGGCAGCAACTTTATACACGCTTTATAAGTCTGTGTTGGGGAAGGGCGAAAATCCAATCGGAGTTTCGCAAATCTCTCCGCATCAGTGGGTCGTGCTGGCAATCGGATTCGCGGTGTCCTTTATAGTTGCGTACGGTTCTGTTGCGTGGTTTTTGGCATGGGTGAAAAAACATGGGTTCGTGCCGTTCGCCATTTATCGAATTATCGTGGGGGCGGCGGTGCTGCTCTGGGCGTCCAGATTGGCCGGATAAAAAGATTCTGGGCACACAAGCGAAAAAACAGATTGCGGCTGGCGACGAAAAGTTTGTTATATTGAATGCTGCTTTGGCGTTTCTCCAGGCGGGCGCGCGCAAGCGCCAGCGTGCCCGTCGCGACACTCAGCCTTCCCCAAAAAGCTGAGGAGAATTCCGTGCGATTGCTGACTCCGACCGAGAATAAGCGGCTCAATGAGCTGATTGGGTTTTTGTGTATTACGCTGGCGCTTCTCATCGCTCTGGCACTGCTTTCGTATTCCCCAAAGGACGCGGCCTTCAATGTGAGCGCAGCACCTCCCGATGGTAGTCCAGCGAGAAACTGGATTGGTCCCGCTGGGGCTTATGGCGCTGATCTCTTGTTCCAAATTTTCGGTTTTGCAGCCTTTTTGTTGCCTGCCGCAATTCTTGTTTTGGGTTGGCGCTGGTTCCGCAGCCGTGCCATCGATTCGCAAGTGGCGACGCCTATCGGATTCGTTTTGCTGCTTCTTTCCCTTCCCGCGCTGATTTCCCTGCTTTCCTTTGTTCCCTCCATTCGGGGAGCCATCCCTGCAGGCGGATTTGTGGGAGCGCTGGTTTCGAGCGGCCTGCTGGCAAGCCTGAATCGCGGGGCTTACCTTGTTGCTCCAGCTCTGCTGGTGGTTGCGATTTTCATGACCACTCGATTTTCCTTTTCGGGTGCCCATGCCTGGGCGAGCGGTCCGAATGGGCCAATTGGTAGAGTCGAAAGATTGGGAATCCTGCAGAAGGCGGCGGCACGGTGGCACTCCTGGAGAGAAGAGCGCGAGCAGGAGCGCATGCGGCGGCGTGTTGAAGAAACACGCATTTCCGGGCGCAAGCCGGTTTCTCCGCAATCGTTCGGAAATGGCACGGCGGTGAACGAGCCGCTCAAGTCGATTGCCTTGGCGGATGAGAGCGACGTATTTGAGGCGGAAAAAGAGGAGCGGGTGGAGAAAGTAAAATCCCCGTGGCGGAAAGAACCAATCGTATTCGTCGGGCCGGAAAAAACCATTGCGAAGAAAACTTCCGAGCCCAAGATCGCAAAGGGCAATCCGAACTACAAGCTGCCATCACCTTCACTGCTGAGGGAAGGCGAGCGAAGCCAAAAACTTGACGAGGACGAACTGAAGGATCGAGCGCGGGCGATCGAGGCCAAGTGTCTCGAATTCGACATTCAAGGGCGAGTGACTCAGATCAATCCTGGGCCGGTCGTCACCACGTTTGAATTCAAGCCCGAGGCGGGGATCAAATACAGCCGGATTATTGGATTGACGGAAGACTTGTGCCTGGCGCTGCAGGCTGAATCAATTCTAATCGAGCGCATCCCCGGGAAGTCTACCATTGGAATTGAAGTGCCGAATATCACCAGGCAGACGATTGCACTGCGGGAGATTATTGAAGCCCAGGAGTTCACCAATTCTTCGAGCAAGCTGACTTTGGCGATGGGGCGCGACTTGCACGGGCGGATTAGAGTAACTGACCTCGCGGCGATGCCGCACTTGCTGATCGCAGGGTCGACGGGAACCGGCAAGAGCGTTTTCATCAACTCGCTGATGATGTCGATTCTGTATAAGGCCAGCCCGGACGACGTGAAATTGGTGCTGGTGGATCCCAAGCGGCTCGAGCTGAATCTTTACGAGAATATTCCGCACTTGATTGCGCCGGTGGTGACCGATCCGAAAATCGCATCGAACGTGCTGCGCAATGCGACAAAAGAGATGGAGAAGCGCCTGAAGCTCCTCGCGCAGCGCGGCGTGCGGAATATTGACCAGTACAATCGAACATTTCAGAAGGCGCAATCGCTGTCGCTCTTCGACAACGTCGAGGAGGGAGAACACAGGCCGCTTCCCTACCTGGTGATCGTGATCGACGAGCTGGCTGACCTGATGATGGTGGACACAAACAATGTAGAGGAGTCCATTACGCGGCTGGCTCAGATGGCGCGCGCCGTGGGAATTCACCTGATCCTGGCGACGCAAAGGCCATCGGTCGACGTGATCACAGGATTGATCAAGGCGAATTTCCCGGCGCGCATTTCGTTCCGTGTGGCCAGCAAAGTCGATTCACGAACGATTCTGGACTCGAACGGGTCGGAATCGCTGCTGGGCAAGGGCGACATGCTGTATTTGCCTGCGGGATCGGCGAGGCTGCACCGGATTCACGGGCCGCTTGTGTCAGAAGATGAGATCACTGCTGTTTGCGACTTTTGGCGCGAGCAGGCGCAAGCAAAATACAACGAGCAACTTCTCGAAACGCCGAAGGATGAAAACGGTAAAGTGGAAGGAACCCCCGGTGATGGCGCCGAAGGCGGCGAGGAGGTGGACGACGAACTTTACCAGGATGCCGTGCGCGTGGTCTCCGAGATGGGTCGCGCATCGACGTCCACATTGCAGCGGAGGCTGCGCATTGGCTACGGGCGGGCCGCGCATTTGATCGACATCATGGAAAAAGATGGCATCGTCGGCCCACCCGACGGGACGCGGCCACGCGAAGTGCTCAAGGGTAAGACGTGGATGAAAGAGTTCGACGAATCAGCGCAGTGATGATCCAGCTAGCCGCGTCAGTGCTGTGGCTTGATTTCATTTAAGTTGTTGGCATGGTTTCCCGGCAGTCCTCGGCGCACTAGAGCGCGCGAATTGACACAATCGCGCTGCACCCCCTACAATTTCTTAACCGCATGTGCCGGGGTAGCTCAGTGGTAGAGCGCCGCCCTGAAAAGGCGGGCGTAGCCAGTTCGATTCTGGCCCCCGGCACCACCGATACTGCCACGCCCAACAAAGTTCCAAGTCCCTGAAGCGATGTAAGACTCGCCGTTTGGCGTGAGCGTGATTTTCTCGATGTGCTTCGCGAGTTCTGCTCGCACGTGGGCAACGTCGGAGTTGAGGATGGCCTGAAGATTTTGCATTCGAAACACGACGAAGCTACGGATGTTGCGGAGCTTGTTTCGCAAGGAATCGGGGCGAGATTCCAGCAGCTTCGCAGTTATTTCGCCGATTTGACGTTCACGGTCAACGAGTGCCGCTCGGAGCGCTGGCGAAAAATCTCCTTGGGCAACCACGTTGGCGAGATTCGCAACTTCGCGTTCCAGCGCCTCTTTGCGCCGGCGCATTTGCTCCAACTCCCCGCCTAGATTGTCCAGTGCCTTCACCAATTCAGCCTCGAATCTTTCGAGAACGTACTCTACCGCTTCTGGTCGGATTATCTGCTCTTGTAGTCCGCCGAGCAATTGTTCTTCGAGCGCCTTGCGAAAAACGCGCACGCTGTTCGTGCAAACACTAGCTCCTCGGAATGTATTCTGTGGGCAGCCGTACACGACATCGCTGCGCCCGCGCCAACGCCCGGAAACGATGCTGATATTGGCCCCGCAATGGCTGCACTTCAGCAATCCAGAGAACACGTAGGGCGAATTGACGGAGCGTCCCTGCATTCCGCCTTTTCTTCCAATCTCGCCGTAGACTTGCTTGACCATTTCGATGCGTGCCTGCACCGAGCTCCACAATTCTTCGGAGACGATCCGCTGCTCAGGAATTTCACGGACGACCCATTTGTCCGCTGTGGTTCGTTTGTAGATGCGCTTGCCGGACTTCGAGCGTACCTTAACGGTTTTGCCCCAAATGACACGCCCCCGGAAGCGTTCGTTCCTGAGAATCGTGCGAATGGACGAGGGACACCACGAGCGGGAGATTCTTCCCTTCTGTGGTTGAGGTGAGATCACGCCCTCAGCGTTCAATTGCTTGGCGATTCTCTGTAGGCTGTTACCATCGGCGTACATCTGGAAGATTCTCCGAACGATGGCCGCTTGATCTTCGCGCACTTCCAGGCGGACGCCAGTGATAAGCGCCCTACCATGTTGGTCAACCCGCGAGGAGTCCTCAATCGGAACGTTGCGGTAACCAAAGCACCGGCCTCCAGTGTGAAGTCCGCTCAGAGCTTTCCCCTCGACGCCTCGATGGACTTTCTTTCCCAATTCTTTCAGGTACAGCGAATCGACAATGCCATGCGTTGCGAGCAACACTTCAGCCTGTTCGGAATCGGTGTCGATTCCCTGACTCACAAAGACCAGCCGGATGTCTGCGAAGCGCAGCTCGTCGTGAATTGCGAAGCTGTCTTTGAGTGTACGGCTTATGCGTGAAGTGTCATCAACGAGGACAACGTCGAACGGTTTCTCTTTGCTAGTGGCTGCGGCCAGCATCCGGCGTAGGCCCAGGCGGTCATCCGTCGCGCCGGAGATCGCCTCATCGCTGTAGATGTGAGAATCGAGAATCGACCAGTCGCGTTGGTCTGCATACTCGCGGCACTTTCGTACCTGGTCTTCGATGCTCAGCGGGCTTTGTTTCTCGCTGGAGAAGCGGGCATAAACAGCGCAGCGGAGTACTGGGATCACGGAACCCCCTCGGCTGAACCTGAAGGCGTCGGCCCGGACTCTGTCACACATTCGGGAACGAGGGCAAGACGATTTTCACGTTCGTGTTCCGAGAGATATTCCTTCACGAGAGCAGGAATCACGACCGCATCGAGAAATTCCTTGAGCGCGGAGTCCAACTGCGAGCCTCGCGAGCCCGCCTTGCCGCCGAATTGGACCACTGCCGCCATGCCGCTTACTCGCGCACCCCTTCCGCTCCCGCCCCCGCGATAACGCGACTTTGGGCGTTCCTGCTATGGGGGTAGCTACCTGGACCTGGAATTGAACAGAAACCCGCATGAATCGACTGTTTTGTCCGCGATAATTTCGTGCCTGAGCCGCGCTCGTGAGCCTTCCGACAGGCATCATCGCAGTACGATGCCCCGCGACGCTTTCCATTCGGCAATTTAGCGTGACACCGCCTGCAGGTTCCCGGTGTGTGCGCTTCTTTCCCACCGCGGCATCCACGGCTGCACCATTCGCCCGCTTCGCCTTTCCGCGTGAAACGAACAGCCCCGAGCACAGCACCGCACGTGTCGCAAATCTCGCGGACGAAGCATCCGTAATTCGCGAGAAGCTCGTAGCTCTTTTGGATGTCAAGCAGCACAGCTATCCCCCTTTGCCCCGCGGCGCAATTTTCAACGAACGTTTGGGCTGGAGCGACCCACGAATCACTTTGGCCACGGAACCGTGCGCAAAAGTGGGGTCGCTCCAGCCCAACACGGCGCCAGGCCGCGTCCAAATCGAGCGTTCCGCTATGCTTAACTCCTTTCCGTTTCGGACACTTGCGCAATTGCTCTGGTGAACGTCACGGTGACGGACACAGTGATTTGTGTCTTTCATGCACGCGTCACCTTCTCGCAGTAGAGAAACGTTGAAAAACTTCGAGACCATGGAACCCCCTACTACTAAAGAGGCTTGGAAAGAGGCAAAAGTAAGAAACAAATATTTCGTTCGAGCGACGGAAACCCTCCCTCTTGCTAGGGAACATCGAAACAGGGAAAAGTAAGAAAAAAACTCAACTGTCATACGCGGCCAGTCGCAGACGAGCAAAAAGTGTCGGCCAGAGCCCTTACTTATGTAAGGAACATCGAGAAAGGAAAAAGTAAGAAAAAATCTTCGTACCGGTACATTTTTCTGGGACTCGCCCCGAAGTCGCTGCGTTTGCCGGATGTTCAGTTGCACGGCTGGACCCCGTACTTGGCTCTGATCGCTTCGGCCTGTTTTTGCAGTATTTGCCTCCGTCGCGCTTCTGGGTCGCTGGAAACCGGCGAAACTCCAATTTCACGCTTCTCCCCAGCCAGCGCTTTATTCGCATGCACTTCCCCACGGGAAGAGAGGTTTAGACCTTCACAGGTAGGTGTTTCCTTTTCTAGGGTGTCCGCCTTTGAATTGGAATTGGAAACAAATACTGCGGGGGGTGCAGGGGGGCAGAGCCACCCTCCTTGATTCGTGTTTTGAGTAACAACTTGCAGGGATGGTCCGTCGGGCTTGCGGGCGTCCCTTTGACGTTTTGCTTTTTGGGAAGCACGGTACTCGCGCTCCTGGGCAATTTCCTTTCGCGCGGACGCGTAAGTTTCGTTGCAAATCTCGAGAAATTTCGCGTCCGTGAGTGTCACCCGATAGGTGGAGCATTCGCGAGTGACGCCGACGCGCGAGCCCGGCAGAACTTGCAAGGCGTGCATTCTTGCAAGCTCTTTGATTGCGCCCGACACGTTCCCAGTTTTGCCGACTCCGCTGTACCGCATGATCGCGCGATAGGAAAGACGAGTCAGGCCGGTTTCGGCGTCTTTCAAATAGTCAAGAACCACCAGAATGCTACGCTCGGCAGCGGTCATTGCTCCCCAGATGCCGGACCGCACGATAACTTCCCATTCGGAGCCGTGAGCGCCGACGCGATACGGAGCGGGAGAAGCAAGAGCGTTTCCGACTGGACGGCCTACCTTGATGATTGGGACCGAGAAGCGCTCGGCAATCCAGAGGACGGCAGAACCGAGATCGCAGCCGAGGACAGCCATCACAAGGTCAACGTTCGAGTGTCCTCCTTTCATGTCGCAAACAAAGCACCGGCAGCGGTTGCGTTTCTCAAAAAAACTGAGCGACGGGTCAACGTCGCCATGCCGATGATTCTCGACTCGCCAGCAGTTCGTGCGCCTATGACGGATGCGGAGCCCGAGTGCGCGTGCGAGATGGAGAATTGGAACGTTTTTCTTGATCCACGAGATGTCTGGCCGCGCGGATTCCTGAAACTTTGGGACGACTGCGAGAGAGGCGTTCACGACCGCACCGCCAGGTCACCCGTCTCACGTGCAAATCTCTCCAGATCCTGACGTAGGAGCAAGACCCGCTTGCCCACGCGCTTCGCTCGTAATTTTCGGTGGCGAATCAGGTGCTCGATGGTACGAACGCACAGATTCAAAAGTCGGGCAGCATCTCTCTTGCTCACCAGAATCGGCGGGAGCAGGTACTCGCTGTTCCGTGAATTGCGAATGACCAGACTTTCTGAATCTTTCTGCATGCGCCCACACTCGCACAGGTGCGCACTCGTCCCTACTTTCAAAATCTCGACGATTGTGGGACTTGTAGGCTCAGGAGAGAGGTTCGCGGGGAATTAGGCGAATGGCAAATTCTGACTTAAAGCCGCGGCCTAGGTGGTCGCCTGGCTTGGTTCCCAACAGTGCTGGAAGGGTCAGCCTCAGTTCCTCGGCACCCTCAAGAGACTCGCGGAGCCAGCCAGATTCATGGATTGAGTCGAGCAGCTCTTTATTTATCTGTTTCGAAGCACTTGTCTCGGATGGACTTGTCTCCCCGCTATTCACTAGTTCCTCGACAATTTTGACTGTAACGGGGTTTTTCATCGCGAGGTGCAAAACGGGTAGTGATTCAGCCCAAGTACGGTGCGCAGCGTTCGCCGTCGCTTCTTTTGGATCCCCCCTTCCCCCACCAACTATGGCGTTCATGACTCTGTTCACCGTATTTGGTCCATGCAGGATAAACCCTACTTCTCCCGTCGGTGCTGGGACTTCAAGGAGAATTGGCTTCTCATTTAGAACAACACACCATCCGGCCACACCCGCCCTAATACGCCGCAACAGACGGCCCCATCCGCGCCGGATAGCGCCATCGATCTTTTCGTTCTTTAGACCCGTATAGGAAGGGGGGATGTTCTTACGGACACCGGGGATCATGCCGGCAAACTCCTTAATTCGCATGGTTTTCATGGCCATAAAAAACGCTTCCCGCTTTGCCATTTCGATGCGCTTGGGATATGCGAGGACTGCGTAATACGCAAGCACGCCGACGCTGTGGTCTTGCACGTTGACGTGAATTGCTTCGGCTGTGCTGGCGGTTTCTGCTAGGTTCGATGAGTCCGCCAACTTGCGGGCGAAGTCTGCGCGCGGTATTGTCCTGCGAACCAAAGGAACCACTACCTTTTGCCCCAGTGCCAGCCGGGGCTTTTCTTTTCCTAAGCCAAGATCCTTTCACAAAGGGTTTGACAGGAGTGCTGTCATTTGATCTGTTGCGGTGGTGGCCTCGTTAACGTGGGCCGCCAGCTAATCAATTGCTCTCTCCCTTGTCTCGGTCATTGCTTAGTTTGGCTGCCAAATTATTTTCATCCAATATTTGGGAAAGAGGTTCTTTTTTCGCGACTGAAGGAATTGAGATAAAAAGGTCATATTGCAACTGCCCTTTCCCGAACATTTGCTCCATCTTCAACTTTAGCTCGGCCATGTTATGGCAAGTCCTCGCGATCCCGACGAGCATCCAAATATGCTCAATCAGCTTACGTAGCCCAAACTGGCTTGTAAGCCACTGATGATAGTTCTGCCCCTTTTGCGGCTTGGGAGCGTTATCTTTGAGCCATTTTGCAACATCTGGGTCTAGGTACTCATACACAAGCACCATCACCAATTGACCCCAGTACTTCGGTCTGTGAGTAACGGTGCCGCGCCATTTTGTGAGCCTTCCAAATTCGAGCCATAGTTCATCAGGGAACGTCTTCTCCCATTTCCGCATTTCCTCTTCAAGATAGGCGCGTAGCTTGACCTGTAGAGCATCTTCCTCGCGTTGGTATTGGTACCCTGTCGCCTCATCAATTAGGGCGTCCAATCCAACTTTCGCGCAAGCCGCCAAAAACATGCTCGCTTTAACCGCCATTGCGATTTGTCTGGGACTAAGTTTGACCTCGGGCGGTGTTCTTTGGCTCGCTTCCAACGCTGCGACTAAGCCCTTGCAAATATCAATGAGAAGATCAGCCGGGAGCCCTTTTACTTCACGGCCCAATTGCTCAACCTCAGGCAATCGAAAAGAGACCATCTTCGCGACTACCAAGTCCTTGTCAACATAGGGCTTAAGGTTCTGCGAACGCAAGTATCCCTCGAGGTCTCCTTGACCCTTGAAACCGCTGAGCATTTCTGTCGTTGCGGTTCTTCCAATTACGCGCAGTCTGTTATCCAAGACATAACAAGGAATTTCCATGTCAAAGAGATTCAAAAAACCCTTGTATTTTGCGGTCGGCAGATTTTCCTTCGAAGTTATGGAACTTTCTTCCTTAGGAACTAAGATAATGGACTTGTACCCTTTGACTTTTGCCCATCTTGCCTGAACGGCCCTTGTGGCTATTTCTCTGCGCTGTTCAGCGGTCAGACTTGCGGCCCTTGCTTCCCCACCTTTTGACGACCCTAACTTCGCCAGGGTCTTGCCCGCTTTGGTGGTTTTGCTGTCTTCGCTCATATCATTCTCCAGGCGAGGTCATGTTACATGGTGGCGAGATGGATGTCAATACTTGCCCGTGCACACATTATTCTTGACTACTTGCCCGACAATGTATAATATCCGACCGTAAACAAAAAGCCCCGTCTCATTGCCAACTGAGAAACGGGGCCAAATCCGGTAACCAGAGTTAGCTGCATGCCGAAACGGAAACAATAAGAAGAGCGGGACGCGCCGGCGCTACTAACACCGACACGCCCCTAATCACCTAGGAGGGTTAGCTCCATGGCAACTCAAGCGAACGTACCACAAGCCCTCTCCGCCGAACAGGTGAAGGCGATTCTCAAAGAAGCGCGCCAGCATTCCACGCGGGACTGGTGTCTGCTGCTCCTAACGTTCCGTCACGCACTTAGAAGCCGTGAGGCCCGAACACTCAAGCTGGCCGACATCGACTTGGAAAACTCCACCATCGCTATCGCAAGGGTCAAGGGCTCGCGTTCAGGTGTCCAGAGCCTTGACCGTCACCGGGGAGAACCAATTCTCGATGAGATTCTCGCGCTGCGCTCTTGGCTCCGGGAACGGGTGGAAGACGGCTCGCGAATGCTGTTTCCCTCACAGAAGGGCGGAGCCATGACCCGGATGCAGTTTCTTCGGCTGTTTCGCAAGTATGCGCTGGCCGTGGGAGTCTCACCGGATCTTGCACACCCTCACATCTTGCGGCACTCGCTTTGCTCCACGATGGCTGCTGAACACGCTGATGTGTACGCGATTCAGCAACGAGCAGGTCACAAGAACATCTCCAACACGATGATCTATACCCACGTAAGCGATGAGCAGGCCAGCGAAGCATGCCGCGAGGCTCTCATGACAGCGTTCGACTAGAGGTTACACTCTAACCATTCTGTAACCTTTTCCACGCCACGCCTCATGGAAACAAAGAAGTTGAAGCCGCCTGAAATTAGGGCGGCTTTCTTGTTTTGTAACATTTTGACTGTCCAGAGTTCACCGTGGGGGTATAAGTGAGATGAGAGCTGATCCGACGTTCTGGCTTACGGTGGATTCGATGGGGCCGATCAAATACCTCGTGAATCTTGTCTTGCAATTCACCGGCAGCGTTCCGACTACGGCCGCAGGAACATCGCTTCTGGATGTGATAGGAGCCAAGCGGTATCGACCTGTGGGGCAGTGCATTTACTGCGGATCAACTCGAACTCCACTGACGGACGAGCACGTTGTACCCTAACGAGGAATGAAGCGTCTTCGGGCGGGTCGGCAGCGAAATTGTAAAAGCCGGATAGCTTCACGTCGTCCGGCAACGCTGCGTAGTGGCTATCGAGCTTTTGGAGGTCTGCCTTCAGCTCATCACCAACGATAAAGCTCTGGTCGTCGCGGAGAAAAAGCGGTGCCACGCGCTTATGGAGCTTATCGTTTGAAACGAAAACCATGCAGAAGGGCAGGTAGTACAGATAGGCGATGTCAACCTTGTTGTCGGCCTTGCCTGCCGGGCGCACGCGCGAGATCAGATCCGCCGCCATCGCGAGATTGAAAAAAAGGTCAACGCTGTAGACGTACCGGAAGTACGGCGCGAACTCCCGTATCGGAGGGGAGCCGGCCTTCTCCCAGCGGTCGAGAATCTCCACTATACGGGGTTCGGGGACGCTGAGAAGGGCCAGCCCGAACTTCAACGCGGTTTCTGGGGATGAGCCGTCGATGTAGGCATCCGCAAGCGTTTTCACTTGGGCGACATTCTTCGGTTTTCCGAGCGGAAACCATTTCTGGAAAAACGCATAGGTGTGTTGATGGTCAACGCCGCAGAGGTTGCGCCGCCATTGTTTGGCGATCTGTCGCTCAACATCGAGGAATTGATGGTTGTACCAGCGCTCTAACGCATCTTCTTCCGGCGTTTTTTCAAAGTAGACGCCCTTTTTGCCGTCGAGCTCGACCACCTTCCCGAAGTCGCGGGGAATCGGGCCGTCCAAAGGAATATGGTGGCCGTAGAGATCGCCGCCGAGTATTTTTTCATGATGGCCGCATGCCGTGGCCTGCATGTCGGGCGTCTTGAACGCAAGATGGCCGACGACTTCCTCCGGCGTCTTACCCTTGCCTACTTCCTTTTCCAGATCCGCGAGGGTCTCCGCGAAGAAGAGCGGGGTAATGACCGTCATGAAAAAATTGTCGAGCCAGTTGCTTTCGTCCAGGCTGAGGGCTTGGAGCGCCGACTTATCGAAAATAAGGATCGGACCGGCTGGCATGTCCCATGATACCGGTTCGAATAAACTGCCGCCAAGTAAACCTACTCTTGGAAGGATGCGTCAACAAATCCT
>JBGPLB010000047.1:0-26850 GCA_041486245.1 Candidatus Acidiferrum sp. | reverse complement strand
CGGAATGATCAATGGTCCCGGAACGCATTCCGGGGACGCTGACCGCAAGCTCATCGTCGCCGATGGATTCCTGCGGGAGGGATCCAATTTGCCGACCCAGTGAGCCGCGTTTTTTGTCGCCCAAAGCTTCCTTCACCGACCATGATTGCGGTGGCAACGTCGCACCACAATAGAAACTTCACTATCCGAATGGGGCAGGCATCCGGAAGGTTGGCCAGAAACGGGATTCTAGGAAGCGAAGAACGCGATTATGGGCGGATTGTCGGCTAACCGGAAGCGATCTGGTGCTGGCTTACCGCGATTAGTAACTGGAAGTCCGCTTGTAGGGTAGGAAGTGATCTCCGCGCTTGGCATCGACTCTGGACGGACTACAGGCAACTCGGAAGTGATCCTTCAACAATCAATTCCACTTGCCTGGTTAGCCGCCGTACAGGAAACTGTCCCCCTACTTAATTTCTTCAAAATCTCAGAGTGCCAATTCGAATTGGCGCCATCTATCTCGCAGAAACTAAAGTAATTGTAAGTAATCCTTGACAAAGAGTACCAATCGGCTATAATCAAGTGGCACTGCGCGGGAGGACCACGTAGGAGGAGGATCTCCTTTGCCCGCGCCACTCAATCTCGCCCCGCTCCGCGCTCTCAGCGAACTCCGCTTTAATTCCTCCAGCGATACATCCACCTCTTACCGCCGGTCCGCCGCCAACCCCTTTAGAATCACATCTTTTGCAGACCCCTGCCTCTTAACCCCCATCGAATCACATCTTTACAAGAACTATAGGGGGATAGGGGGCGCAGTCAAAATTTCTTCAAGCTTCGCTTCCTTTGCGCGCGGTGTCATCCCGAGCGGAGCGACGGATCTGCTTTTCTCTTTTCCTGTTTCTTTACGTCGTTACCTCTTTACTTCTCAAATCTGAAAGGAAACTCCAATGTCCGCTAAACACCTTACTGATCAACACTGTCAACATATCAGCCCCCGCGGCCAACGCTGCCGTATGCTCCGCGCCGCCGATCACGACTCTCTTTGCACGCATCATCTCCGGCAAGCTTCGGCCGCAAAACCCGACCCGGAAGTCCTGGCCGCAGAACTCCTCGGCTCTCTCAATGATTTCTCCACTGCGGAGTCTGTGAATCAACTCCTCGGCAACCTCGTCAAACAGCTAGCTCGCAAACGTATCGCGCGACTCGATGCCATCGCCATGGCGTACATGTGCCAGTTGCTCCTGAATAGTCTGCCTCCTCTGAAGAAAGAACTCCGCGCCGAACATGATGAGGAGGCTCAGATTAACCAACGGGAGTTTGAGGCCGAATTCCACGCCTGGGCGATAGCGAAAGGGAATCCCAAGGCCCTCAATGCCCCCACTCCACAGGCGGTACCTCCCGCCACCTCGGAGAGCCCTTCATGATTCGTAAATCACCGCGACATCGCCTAATCGTGCTGCGACACGCTCAAGACATTTCCGTCTGGGTCCTTAAACCACGCCACTTTGTTGCCATCCGGCGTGGTCCAAATCCCTCGTTCTTTGTCTTGAACGAACGGATATTTCTCAAACACCACGCCGCGTTTCGCGAGCCACTCCACCATGGTTTCGATGTCGTCCACTTCCCATCCCAGCACCGTGCTCTGCAGCGGACTGAAAGTCGGAACCTTCACGATCCGAATCATGCTCTTGCCCGCTTTCATCACCAGAGCAAACTTATCCACGCTCACAAACTCGAATCCCAAATTGCTCTCGTAAAAAGCCCGCGACTTGTCGTAATCCTTGGTGAGAATGAAGCCCATCATGTTCATCGAAGCCAGCATTTTTTCTCTCCTCACCGCGATGTTTTGGTTCTAGCGTCTTGTTGCACCGGTGGTATGCTTTCCGGATTATGCGGCTTTCTGGAATCTGATCTTGGCCGTGTATCCCAGCGCGTAGAGTACGCGAAGCAAAAGGTCTGTCGAAATATCTTTCGTGTTGTGGTTCATAATGGCTGTAACGCGTGTTCGGGAAGTTCGCGCCAGGCGAGCGACCTGGCTGTGCGTCAAGCCCTTTCGTTGAACCACCTCGACAATCTTGGAGTTGAGATGACTGCGCAACTCGATTTCCGCTCCAGCGGTGCGACTGAGCCCCAGCGCCTTCGCCAGTTCAGCCGCCGTACGCGTCACGATTGCCTTAGATTTCTTCATCGAGTAACTCCTTTAGCCGCCGTTTCCCTAATTCCATCTCGTGCTTCGGAGTTGTTTGGCTCTGCTTTACAAACGCATGAAACACCAAAATTCCGCGCGCCGATCTGGTGTAGTACAAAACTCGGAAGCTCCCGCTTCGGTCCCGGACTCTCAACTCTGCGGCGCCACGCGCGATCGAAGCCATGCCGCGCGAGAGAGGCATCTTCAAACTCTCACCTCTTTGAAGGTCGAAGATTGCCTTTCCCAATTCCTGTCGCACATCCTCGGGAAACAGACGGATCGCAGCCCTCGCGGAAGGATGAAAGATCGCCGCTTTCACCAATCGAATGTCTCATATCTGAGACATGCCGTCAACATCCAATCGGACTTCTAAAGCACAGCTACTCACGGCGGCGCTGTACTGGAAACTGAAGGAACGATGCGGAATCAAATCGCGCGGGAGAACTACATGTCTTTGTTCGGGGAACTAGGAACGCGGAAAGAATTGGAAAACAAAGCCAAGGCCGAAGGCCGTCTGCCGCCGGGGCAGTCGCTCACTCTCAAGTGGCCTGTGCTCCATTACGGCAGCATCCCGCACTTTGTTCCTGCCAAGTGGGACTTCAAGATTTCCGGCGAAGTTGAAGAGCCCAAGCGCCTGACCTGGAATGACTTTCGCGCGCTGCCGCAAACCGAAACCATGTCGGACTTCCACTGCGTCACACGCTGGAGCCGTCTGGACAATCGCTGGAGAGGTGTGCTCTTTACCGATGTCATGAAATCGATCAAGCCAAAGCCCGAAGCTCGCTTCGCGTTAATTCTCGCGGAAGAGGGCTACACCGCAAACGCACCGCTCGAGGATTTGTTGCGCCCCAACGTTCTCTTCGCCTTCGAGCACGATAGCGAGCCGCTCACTGCGGAGCATGGCGGCCCGCTGCGCCTCATCGTTCCGCATCTCTACGCCTGGAAAAGCGTCAAATGGGCGCGTGGCTTTATGTTACTCGACCGCGACCAACTCGGCTTCTGGGAACGAAATGGCTATCACGCCTACGGCGATCCATGGAAAGAGCAGCGCTACTCAGGCCGCTAAGCAGGAAGGATGCTAGTCCAATGTTGCCCTCTAAACTAATCCAAACGGTGCCACTGATCCCGCGACTTTGTAGGGGCAGGGCTTGCTTACCCTGGAAGGGCCTCGCCCGTTGTAGCCGTGAGTCGCGGCTGCGCTTTGCTCCTGAATTGACACGCGGCCTGCCACTCTGGAATCATCCCAAGACTGTTGGGCTTAATTCCGCGGCTGGCGCAAAGCATGAAGCTCTTGCGAAGTAACTTTTGCAGGGGCACTTTCGTAGGGTAAGGATGAGAGGAATTGGGACATGGCGGCCGGGATTCGCACCAATGAATTGCGCAAGGTCTATAACTCACCGCCGCCGCTTGCGGCTGGCTCGGGCGGATTTTCCTTCGCTGAGAAGCGCAGCAAGGGCAAACAGCCGAAGCCGGAAATCGTAGCACTCAATGGAATTTCTCTCGATATCCCACCAGGAGAGATCTTCTGCCTGCTCGGACCCAACGGCGCGGGAAAATCCACGACCGTCGGCGTGCTCACAACGCGCGTCAAGCCGACCGCGGGCCAAGCCTGGATCGGTGAACATGACGTTTGGAAAGAGCAGTCGGCAGTCAAGCGGCTGATCGGCGTCGTGGCCCAGCGCCCCAATCTCGATTTTTCTTTGACCGCTCGTGAAATTCTTGTATTTCACGGAGCCTATTTTGGCCTGAGCGCGCACGAGCGCAACAAGCGCGCCGAATCACTCCTCGAACGATTCAAACTCACCGATCGCGCCGATCAAATCGTGCGTGGATTTTCCGGCGGCATGATGCAGCGTCTCTCTATCGCCCGCGCCATGATGCACGATCCGCAAGTCCTTTTCCTCGATGAACCCAGCGCCGGCCTCGATCCGCAGACTCGCTTGCTTCTCTGGGAGATTATTCGCGAGTACAACCAAAGCGGCAAAACCGTTCTCTTGACCACGCATAATATGGAAGAAGCCGATGCATTGTGCCAGCGCCTTGCCATCGTCGATCACGGTCGGATCATCGCGCTGGGCACACCGCAGGAGTTGAAATCGTCCGTACCAGGCGGCTACTTGCTCCGGCTTCGATTCGGCCGCCACTCCCTCGAACTTTTGCAGCGTCTCCAGACCATGGCGAGCGTTCGTGAAGTGCGTGCCACGGAGAACAACGGCGCCGATGTTTATGCCGACCGCGGCGGTTCGCTCGTTCCGGAAGTTGCGAATCTCGCGCTTGCCGCGAACGTCGAATTGTGCGACGTGCACATCTCCGAGCCTAGTCTCGAAAATCTATTTCTGCACCACACTGGCAGGAGTTTGCGCGAATGAACTACAAGGCTTTCATGGCCATGCTTGCTCGCGACGTGCGCGTCGCGCGCCGCAACATTGTGGCTTTGTTGTTCCAGACGTTTCTGCAGCCGCTGATGTTCGTGTTTATTTTTGGCCGCGTGATGGTCGGTAGCGGCTACATGCCCCCAGCCTATAAAAGCTTGCTGCTTCCGGGCATTATGGCGCTGAGCATGGTCGGCACGGGCATTTGGGCGGTCGCCATGCCGCTCATTGCCGAGTTCCAGTTCACGCGCGAAATCGAAGACCGTCTGCTAGCCCCAATGGACATCTCCTGGGTCGCGGTCGAAAAGGTCGTCGCCGGAACGCTGCAAGCTCTCGCCGCGGGGATCATGGTGATTCCGGCTGCATGGTTATTGTTGCGGCCGGGCGTGGACTTGAGCCTCCACAGGCCAGTCCTTTTTGCAATCATCGCGCTGCTCGTGGCGATTTTCTCCGCGTGCGGCGGGTTGGCGTTGGGCTGCAGCGTGGAGCAAACGCACATCGGCCTTATGTTTTCTCTCGTGGTAGCGCCGATGATCTTTTTCGGCTGCACCTACTATCCATGGAGCGCGCTGGCAAATTTTCCGGTGATGCAGAAAGCAGTGCTCGTGAATCCGCTGGTCTATGCCAGCGAAGGATTGCGGGCAACCTTGGTTCCTCAATTCCCGCACCTCTCCTTAATCGCCGTATTCGTCGCTTTGCTGGGATTCAATGCGTTATTTCTTACCGTGGGCCTGCGGCAATTCCACAAAAAAGCCGTCAGCTAGCCGAGGCGAAAAATTGCCGTCATAAAAAAGTGAGTCGAGTGGAAGCGCTTTAGCGCCAGCGAAAGAGCCTTAGCGCAAGCGCAAAACAAACGAGCAGCCAGGCCGCCAGCACGCCCATCTGCGGAGCCATGTGCGCGAGGTTCGCGCCCTGCAACATGTTCGCCCGCAACGCGTCGATCGCTGCGGTTAGTGGAAGCGCTTTAATCAACGGTTGCACGATATCCGGAAATCTCTGCGCGGAAAAGAACACACCGGAAGCGATCCACATGGGCAGCATGACGGCATTCATCAAGCCGGATGCCGCTTCAATCGTCTTGGCACGCGACGCAAGCAGCAATCCCAGAGCGCTGAACGACAGCGAACCCAGCAGGCACACCACGCCTAGATCCAGCAAAGAACCGCGCACCGGCACGTGAAAGATCCAAGCGCCAAAGCCGAGCACGATTCCCACTTCAAGGACGAGCATCAAAATCCGCGATAACAAGTATGAGAGCAAAAAGTATTGCTTGGGCATGGGAGTGGCGATCAATCGCTTCAACAGTTTCTTGCGGCGAGCGTCCACGACGGTGAAGCCCATGCCCCAGATCGCGCTGCCCATAAGATTCATTCCCAGCAGGCCGGGGATGAGGAAATCGATGTAGCGCGAGCCGGGTTCACGCAGGAACTGGTCGCTGGCAGCAACGGGATCGACGCGTCCAGCGGCTTGCTGCACGGCGCGATCCGCGAGCATGCGCGCGGTGCGGCCTTCGGGATTCGTGTCGTCGTAGCGGTAGACGACCGCGCCGTTCGAACCAGGCACGGCGAGCAGCGCAATCTTGCCCGTTCGAAGAGCATCTTCGGCGGCGTTCGAATCGAGCTGCTGCACGGAGAGCAGCTTTTCCCGCTGCAGAGACTTCGTCAATTCCGGCGTGACCGTTGCAATCTTAAGAACATCCGCGGGACGGTTGCGGAAAGCAATGCCGAGGCCGGCGGCGAGAAGAATGGGAAACACGAAAATCCAGAAGAGCGCTTCAGGTTCGCGCAGAGTTTCGCGAAAGCGAACCATAGTCAGCTGAACAAGCGCATGATCGGCGAAGGACTTGCCGCGAGGCGCTTTGCGCTCCGCTTCACGCGAACGAACTTCGGGGAGGGCAGTGGTTTCACTCATCGCGCAGATGGCGTCCCGTCAAAGCGACGAAGACATCCTCCAGTGTTGCGGAATGGGTGCTCAGCTCCGTGAGCGGAATATTTTGGCGGTCCAATTCCGCGAGAAGAGACGGCACCGCGAGGTGCAGTTCCGTGACTTGCAGTTCCACGGTGCCATTCTCTGTTCGAACGTCGCGGACACCTTCGATGCGGCGCAGCGCCGGAATATCGAGCGCGTTCGAATTAGAGCCCGCGGAAAACGCAACCATATGCTCCGCGCAGATAGAGGCGATCAATTCGCGCGGCGTGCCGAGGGCGATCTGTTTGCCGTTGTCCATGATAGCGACACGTTCGCAGAGGCGCTCGGCTTCGTCCATGTAATGCGTGGTGAGAAGGATGGTCCGGCCGGAGAGCTTGAACTGCTCGATCAAATCCCAAAGCTGACGGCGAGCTTGGGGATCGAGGCCGGTGGTGGGCTCATCGAGAAAAAGGAAATCGGGATCGCCGACTAGCGCGCAAGCAAGCGCAAGGCGCTGCTTCTGGCCGCCCGAAAGATTTCCAACGCGCGAATTCTTTTTTTCTTCGAGCTGCACGAGCTCGATGGCTTCAAAGGCGCCCGGCCCTTTCTCAAAAAAGCTGCGGAACAAGCGGAGCGTTTCGAAGACGGTCAGCTTTTCCGAGAGCTGCGTATCCTGCAACTGAATGCCCAGCCGTTGGCGAAGCTGTTGGGCATCGGAATTCCAATGGAGACCAAGAAGTTCGACTTCGCCGGAATCCGGGGCGGTTAGTCCTTCACAGATTTCCACAGTGGTTGTTTTTCCCGCACCGTTTGGCCCGAGGAGGCCGAAGCACTCTCCGGCGCGGACTTCGAGGTCGAGGCCATTGACGGCGACCACGTCCTGATAAGCCTTGCGAAGACCACTGACGCGGAGGGCAGCTTTGGGGGGGGAACCAAGCATGACTCCAGTATCGCGTCGAGAGCAAATCGGTTCAAGCCTTCATTGCAGCGGGCACGATTGTTGAGGAGCAGGGACCTGTTCACAAGACTTCGCCCACGGTGAGCTGACTTGAGAGAAGTTTATTACCTTCGAGTTACAAACTTTTTATGGGCATTCAACAGCGCTGACACGAGGATGTAATCCACGAAGGATATCTACCTTGGTGCCCGCCTACACTTATTCCAAGGAGAGAACGAGAACATGTCCCAAAGTAATGTGAAAAGAAGGAAACCGCAGTTGAGCAAATCCCTCTGCGCGATGGCGCTGTCATTTTCAATGTTAGCGTATGTCCCAGCCGGGTACAGCAACCAAGATCACGATCGGGAGAACGAGAGCCATGCGCTCAAGACTGCCAGCCCGATCAAGCACGTCATCATCGTCGTTGGCGAGAATCGTAGTTTTGATCATCTTTTCGCCACCTATGTGCCTAAAGACAAGAAAGAGCGGGTGTTGAACCTTTTGTCCGAAGGCATTATCAACGGCGATGGTACGCCGAGCCCGAAGTTCGCCAGGGCATCTCAATACAAGATCGTATTCGCCCCCAATGGCGGCAAATTCTTCAGCAGCGCGGATATGGCAAATAAGGAACTCTATTCCACGCTGCCGGCGCCCGATTTGGGCGGCGTTGGCCCGTCTCTCCCTACGCGGCCATCCTGAGCATCCCGGGCGGCGATCCGGGCCTGCCGCCGCAGGATCAATTCCTGTTCGGGACCGGGGGCAGTGGCCTCAGCTTCACGCTCGGTCCTGACACGCGTATCACCAATGTCAACACGCTCCCGCCGGGACCGTTCCAGATGACTGGCCCGACGATGCCGTACGACGCCTTCACCGGCGACACCATCCATCAATATTTCCAAATGGTTCAGCAAGTGGACTGCGCCATCGACGATGAGCACGTGTCAAAGGATAATCCGACAGGTTGTCTCCATGATCTACAGTCGGCGATTACGACAACTTACAGCACACCGCCCACGGGCACGCCGCATGACACTGGGCAGACCATGGCCTTTTTCAACATGCAGGACGGCGATGCGCCATTGCTAAAATCGCTCGCCGACAAGTACACGATGAGCGACAATTATCATCAGCCGGTGCTGGGCGGCACCGGCCCGGACAGCCAGCCGCTCGGGTTTGCCGATCAGGTGTTCTTCAGCGACGGTAAGGGCAATCCCGCAACGCCAGCGGCGGCCAACATCTACAATCCTGATCCGAAAGCGGGAACGCTGAACCTCTACACGAAGCGGGCTCAGTGGTTCAATTGCAATGACACGACCCAGCCGGGCATCGCCGCGATCACAAATTATCTGAACGCGCTCCCTTATAAAATCCAGACGAACTGCGGACCCGGAGAGTATTGGCAGGCCGTCAACGTCAACCCTGCATTCACGCCAAAAGGATTGCCGCAGAGCGGGCTCGTGGTGCCGCCGACGGTGCAGAAGAGCATCGGCGACGTGCTCAGCGCCCAGAATATTCCCTGGAAATATTATGGCGGCGGCTTCAATGCCGATGGAACGACCAGCCCATTCAACGGGAGCTATTGCAACATTTGCAATCCGTTTGAGTATGAGTCGAACTACCCGAGCGTAGTTGCAGATCACATGCGGGACGTGACCGACCTCTACGCCGACCTCGTAAATGGCACTCTCCCAGCAGTCTCCTATGTGAAGCCGGACGGCACGATGGACGGCCACCCCGCGTCCTCGAAGTGGACACTCTTCGAGGCCTTCGCCCAAAACATAATCGAACTTGCCCAAAGCAACCCGAAGCAATGGGCCGAGACGGCCATCTTCGTCACTGTGGACGAGGGCGGCGGCTACTACGACTCTGGCTTTATCCAGCCGGTCGATTTTTTCGGCACCGGCCCGCGCATTCCGATGATCGCCGTGTCGCCTTTCTCGACGGGCGGCCATATCAGCCACGTGTATAGCGAGCATTCCTCTTTCGTGAAGTTCGTCGAACGAAACTGGATGCTCGACACTAAGCTGAGCGACCGCAGCCGGGATAATTTGTCCAATCCGGATCAGGACCACCAGTCCTACGTGCCGCGCAACATGCCGGCCATCGGCGACTTGTTCGATTTGTTTGACTTCGATCATGGGCACGATGGGGAGGGTAAGAACTAAAAGGAAGAAGACGATTGCGTTGGTTGCTCGGGGCGGGTGCAGTACGACCCGCCCTTGAGCCATTTAATCAGTGTGATGGACACTTCGCAAAGGGCTTGAGGAATGTTGCGCTCGAGCTTTTGCAGTCGTATTGGTTGCCGAGAAGGGCACAGCGTGCTGTGCCCCTACAACAAGCGGCCATCAGCTGCAGCGCGCCATGCGCGTGGACTCAATCGTTGCGCTAAGGAGTGAGTAAGCTCCTACTGTATGCGGCGCACACAAGCCGTCCTGCCAACAAGAGGCCGTAACAATGCTGCGAAGATGTGGCTGGAGCGAAGCGCTCCGTTAATCGGCGGCGGCTTGGGACTTGGCTGGGTCGATTTCGATGCGGCCCTTGAAATGAGCGCCGTCCTCGATGCTAATGCGCGCGGTGGAAATGTCGCCGATCACCGATCCGTCGGTCTTGACGTCGACGCGGTCGCGGGCGTGGAGATTGCCGACGACTTTACCGTAGACCACAACCTCACCGGCGTGAATTTCGGAACTGAGCACGGCGTTGGGGCCGACGGTGAGTTGATGGCCGTTTAGCGAGATGGGGCCGTCCACTTTGCCGTCAATCTGCAAATCTTCCGTGCCGGTGAGCTGACCTTTGATATACAGGCCAGAACCCAGGCGAGCTGAACTGCGCGAGGGTGAGATGGCGGGCCGCGCTGCCGATGGTGCACCGAAAGCGACGACGGTTGCCGGAGATGCTGGGGCTTGCAGCGGCGGAGCCGGGGGTGCCTCAGTTTGTGTCTGCTGCTTGTTCCACATAGTTCCTCCCTAATCGGTCCATGAGATCAGAATTGGCCCCGCTGGGATGGAGCAATGTGCAGGTACTGTAGACGGTGCAGCGAAGCGAGGCAATGCAAAATTGAGATCGTTTGCGCATTCAAGAACCTGCCCGTGAGAACAGGTCGATTGAACTGGAACTCAAGCAAGGTTGACGGCGCGATTGAGAAAGCTAACCAAGTATTTCCATAAGAGATAGTAGGCGGTCAGACCGACCAGCGCCAGGAATGGAAAAATGTGAACGGTGAATATGGGCAACTGAAAATCGAGAGTGCGGGTGAGCAAGATGCCAAGCGGGCCGAGAAGCAGCGGCAACAAGGCACCATGCAAGCCTATCGAAAGATGAGTCCGCGAGTGCGAGGCGACGAAGAGCATGTTCCACAGGCCCCACAAGTTGGGAACCACCGCCATCGGGAAGATCATTACGCGTTCGAGCGGCGCGGGAAAATTGTAGACGTAACGCGCAATGCAAAACGCCGTTACGCCGATTAAAAGAACGATGGTGGGCACCACAATGCCTGCCATGTACGCGCGCAAGTATTTGTGCTGATTCATGAAGCCTCCAGATTCACAAGTGATACAGCAGGGCGGGGATGGAACCGGGAAAGAAAATGAGAACCGCGCTCAGGATGACAGCGAGGGCCCAATCGAACCAGGGAACTTTGTATAGAGGTTCCGGCTGTTCGGCGACTCTGGCGAGCAGTTGCGGCCAGAGGTCGCGGCGGAGTTCGGTGTCCCTTGCGGGCGCGATTGCCTGCTTGAGGAGTTCTTTCACTTCTTTGTCGATTTCTTCCTTGCTCATTTCACACTGACCTCCACACACAGGGAATCGAGTTTCTTTCGCAACATTCGAACGGCGCGGAACACCCGGACTTTCACGAGCGATTTGGAGATCCCCACGGCCCGGGCGATGTCGTTGTAAGTCTCTTCTTCGACCAGAGCTAGCGTGGCCACCAGGCGGTACTTTGCCGGTAGCTCATAAAAAGCAGTTCGGATTCGATCTCGCTCCTCGCGGCGGACGGCGGAATCCGGGCTTGCCGCGCAAGGGAGATTTTCTGGCAGCGCGGTTTCGCGGCGAGCATGCCTCAAATGGTCTAGGGCAGCATTGGTGGCGATTCTGCGCGCCCAGGCCCGGAAGTTGCCGTCGGGTTTGAACCGCGCTCGATATTTGTAAATGCGCCAGAATGTTTCCACGGTCAGATCCTCGGCGATGCCGGTGTCGCGGACGATGCGGACAATCCAGGCATAGACTTCCCTCTGGTGCTGCCGGAACAGCACCTCAAAGGCTTCGAGGTCGCCCGCCGCGAACCGTTCCAGCAATTCCATCAGGACTCTCTATATCTACTTACTGGTTGGGAGCAGTATAGGTTACAAATAGTTTTCGGAATGAATTCTAAGGATAGAGGCTCGGGCGGATGAAGAGCCTGGGTGTGGCAAATTGAGACATCAGTAAGCGCGAACACCGGGAAAGAGCTTGCGGCATTGCGCGGCACTAGCGGCTGGTCTCTTCTCGATGTTTGAGAGGATGCGATGTCGCCGAATGGAGACAATAGCGAAATGTAGCCAATTGGCGACGTTCGGATGTGAAGGAGAAACGAGGTGGGAGCGCACGGAAAATGAAAGAGGGGCACAGCGTGCTGTGCCCCTACAAGGAAAAAACGGGGAACGGTCGATGGTTAGTAGATGTCGTATTGCTCCCAGTGGAGGGTGGCGTCGGACTGGATGATGATGTGCTTGTGCGAGGTTTGCTCGAGTTCGTCCATGAGCATGGATTCGCGGGTCTTTAGGGCTTTGGCAATTTCCGGGTGAACGCGCAGGGTTAGGTTCGGACCTTCGTGTTCGGCGGTAGCCATCTTACGCGCTTCGGATTGAATTTCGTAGCAGAGCGTGGGGATGGACTTGACCATACCCGAGCCGGTGCAATAGGGGCACGGCTGGCAAAGGACGCGTTCGAGCGCTTGCTTGGTGCGTTTGCGGGTGATGCAAACGAGGCCGAACTCGTTGAAGGAAAGAGCTTTCGAGGGCGCTTTGTCTTGCTCGAGAGCCATTTGCAGCGCCGACAAGACTTTTTCGCGGTTGCGGCGCTCTTCCATATCAATGAAGTCCACGACGATGATGCCGCCGAGGTCGCGGAGGCGGATTTGGCGGACGATCTCTTTTACGGCTTCGAGGTTGGTTTTGACAATCGTGTCTTCGAGGCGCGTGGAGCCCTTGCCGACGAATTTGCCGGTGTTGACGTCGATGGCGACGAGCGCTTCGGTGTGGTTGATGACGATGTAGCCACCGGATTTTAGCCAGACTTTGGCACGGAGAGCCTTGTCGAGTTCGTGCTGGATGCCGAACTCCTCGAAGATGGGAGTTTCCTTGGTGTAGAGCTTGACCTTGTTGACGAGCTTGGGTTGAAAGCGGCTGACGAATTCGACGATCTTTCCGTACTCCTCTTCGTTGTCGATCCAGATGCCGGTGAAATCGTCGCTGACGTAATCGCGAAGAATGCGCTCGACGAGATTGAGGTCGCGATGGAGAAGCGCGGGAGATTTGCGCTGCTCGCTGCGCTCCTTGATTTCATTCCAGGATTTGCCGAGGAATTCGATGTCGGTGCGAATTTCGTCGTCGGTGGCGCCGCCGGCGGCGGTTCGAACAATGAAGCCGCCGGGATAGCTGTTGCCTGCTTCGCTCACGAGGCGGCGGAGACGGGAGCGGTTTTCCGCGGAAATGATTTTGCGCGAGACGCCGGTGTGCTGGACGGTGGGCATGTAGACCAGGAAACGGCCTGGAAGAGCGACATGGCTGGTGATGCGAGCGCCCTTTTTGCCGAGCGGCTCCTTGGCGATCTGGACGACAACGTCCTGACCGGCCTTCAGCATTTCGGAGATGAGCTGCGGGCGCCGCGGCGGACCGGAATGGCTACGCTGACCGCGGTCATGCCTCGGGCCCCCGCCCGGCCGGCGTTCGAATCGCGGGCCGGGACGTCCGCCGCGATCGGGACGTCCGCCACGGGTGTCCGGGCGCCCACCGCGGCCACGATCACGGCCGCCACGCTGGGGCCGCTGGAAGCGCGCGCGTGGATTTCCGCCGATGCGCGCGGAATCACGCGGAAAATCTTCGCGCGGAGCTGCTGGGCCGCCGATGCGCGGAGAGCGCGTCTCACCGGGCAGTAGAATCACATCGTCTTCCATGACGACGGGCGGAGCGGCGATTTCGCCTGTGGGAGCTTCGATCACTTCTGCTTCGGCATGTTCGCGCACCGCGTGCTCAGAATCACCGAGAGCGGCGGCGTGTTCGGCGCTTTCATGCGCGGCATTGGCTTCGAATTCAGCGCGATCGGCGGCGCGGTGCGCTTCAACTTCCGAGGTTTCTTCCTCGGAAAGCTCGGACTCCGCGGCAGCCTGTTCTTCCGCAGCGTCCAGCCGTTCGTCCTCCTGACGTTCTTCCTCCTCGGCTTCTTCTTCCGAGAGTTCGGTTCCCGGGGTGGCGTGAATTTCCTCTGATTCGTCCTCTTCGAATTCGGCGCCGCCGGCGAGGGCATCGGCAGCGGCGTGGTCGGAAGTTTCCTCGTGTTTTGCTTCGACAAGCTCCGAAGCGAGGGCAGCGGTCTGATCATCACTGAGATCGGGATCGCCCAGAACATCCTCTGACGCTGCGCTGCGCACCACGGGCAACTCGAGTGGAGAAGCTTCGTGCCGCGGTGGATTTGCACCGTGCGCCGAAAGGGAAGCGTCTTCCGCTGTACCGATGTTTTCGTCGGCAGACACCGGAGCGGCTTCGGATTCAGAAGCGGCGTCAGCGAGAACCCAGCGGGGAAGTCCGCCGGAGAAACGGCGGGGGACGTTTCCGCCCGCGGGTCCAGTCGCGGGAATGGGGGCGCTCGCGTTACCAGACGCGCGGGAAGCTGCTTCTTCTATTTCCAGCTGCGGCTCGTGAGTTTCCTGTTCGACAACCGGAGGTGGAACCGCGGAGACCGGTTTGCCACGATACTTCGCCAAAGATTCGCCGGGAAGCAGAATCTGCTCTTCCACGGCATCCTTGGCGGCATAGGGCGGAGCCGAGAAGCCGGACTGGCGGGGACTCTCGGAACGACGATTGTCAAAACCGCGCTGCTCGGAACCCCGAGGTTCGAATCCACGCGGCTGGCCGCCCCGAGTTTCGTGGCCCCGTTGGTCGCGGCCACGGTTTTCGTAGCCACGTGTGTCGTTTCCGCGCGATTCACCACCTTGCGGGGAAGCGTATTTCGAGGGAGGCAGATTCCGGCCACCCGGACCTTGCGGGCGCCCGCCACGATGGCGTCCGCCTCGCCGGCCCCAGCGTCCACCTCGGCCACGGTCCCCACCACGATCGCCGCCACGATCTGAGCGCGGCGCGTAATTCTGAGTAGGATTGTATTGCGGCGAAAAATTCTGCGGCGCCGAGGCGTTGGAATCCGGCTGGCGTTCGTCGGTGTGGCCAGAGTGGGAATCGTCGTGAGCTTCGGCGAGGTGCGCGTCCGGATTTTCGTCGCCCTCCGCGTGGTCTTCCGCAACGCCGGGTTGTTCGTCGTGAGAAAGGGAATCGTGGTGAGACGATTCGTCTTGAAAGGATTCATGGGAGGTTTCTTCGGCGTGGAACTCGCGCGGGGCAACTTCACCTTCGTGGGAAGAGCCGGCGTGGGCCAGCGTTTCACCAGGAAGCACCTCGACGACGTTTGAGGGCGCGGGGGAATAGACAGGCGCGGGCGACGGCTGATCAGTGTGCGCATGCCCATGATCATAGTCTTCGAGATTTTCGAAGACGTCGCTGACATACAGGAAAGCATCGCCGTCGAGGCCGATATCGACGAAAGCGGACTGCATGCCGGGGAGGACGCGGGTGACTCTGCCTTTGTAGATGCTGCCGACGAGGGCGAACTCTTTTTCGCGCTCGATGTAAATTTCGACTAACTGACCTTCTTCAAGAATCGCGACGCGCCGTTCGTGGGAGGCCGCGGAGATAACCAATTCTTTTGACATGAAAACTCCTGACTATTCGTGACCCCGGCCAAGCCGGGGGTCACTCTTCTGTGCGGCCGCAAAGGGCCGACAGGACGCATCGCCGCGCGCATTATGTCGTCGGAGGTCCGAGAAAACGGGGCCGGTCCGGTTGATACCCGGACACACGCAGGCCACACTGATATCGAGATGGCTTTACGTTCGAAGCCGGAGGGAGATTTCCTCTTGCTTACGAGGCTGGTCCGTTGCCGGAGAGCTTCCGGGACAACGGCGGACGATGCTGTCCTCACTCTAAAGATCCTTAATCCTATAGCCCAAGATTGCTGGGCCACTGTTCCCAACCCGGCGGGGTTTGCCAAAGCAAACGCCTCGCGCGGGACTGGCGGCGGGTTCAGTTAACGAAGCGGCGAAGCCGAACATTCATAACCAGACCTATCGCCAGGAAAACAAACAACGTAGCGGACCCCCCGTAGCTCATGAGAGGAAGCGGGATGCCGGTCACGGGCATAGCGCCTATGACCATAGCCACGTTTACCAAAACATGAAACCCAAGCGCTGCTGCGACGCCCATTACAAGAAACATTCCGGCGCGGTCTTTCGCGCGCTGAGCATTCTGTACTAAGCGTAACAGAAGAGCCATGTACAGCCCAAGGGCAAGAAGCACGCCTTTAAACCCTTGCTCTTCAGCCCAGGCCGACATGATGAAATCCGAATAGCGGACCGGGATGTAGCCGAGTTGATTTTGCGTACCGTTGCCAAACCCTTTGCCCCAGAAGCCGCCGGAGCCGACAGCAATCTTCGATTGCAGCACTTGATAGCCGGAGCCTTTCGCGTCTTCTTCTGGATGCAGGAACGACGTAACTCTTTCTTTCTGATAGGGCTTCAGGACGCGCCAGCCAACGGGGAGCATCAAGAGCCCTACGAGCGCAATGGCCGCGGCATGTTTCCACTGCAACCCGGCAAGAAATGCGCCCACGACCAGCAAAGGCACCAGCACGAGCGCCGTGCCTAAATCGGGTTGCTTCAAAATTAAGCCGAGTGGCAACCCCACAATGAGCCCCGCCTTGATTAGATCCTGCAGGGAGAGTTCGTCGGTGCGCACCTCCGCAAAGAAGCGCGCCACCACAATGATTATAATCAATTTGACCAATTCCGACACCTGAAGAAATTCGCCAAGAATGGGAATCCAGCGTTTGGCCCCGAAGCGGGTATGGCCGAACGCCAGCACGGCGATGAGGGCCGCGATCCCAATGAGATAAAGGATCGGGGCCTGGTCGAGAATCAGGTGATAATCCAAGCGGGAGAGCGCGAACATGAGGATAAATCCGACAACCAGCCAGCGAAGTTGCTTATTTTGCATGCCAGCCAGGGAACTACCGTGCGTGGCCGAGTAGATCTCGAGAACGCCGATAGCGCAGATAGCGGCGAGAATCGCGAGCAGCCACCAATCGTAATCGCGTGTTCCGGGTGCGTCGTTCATGGTAAGAGGTTGACAGTCGACAGATGAAAGTTAAAAGCAAAAACCGAAATTCGAAATTCGAAATTACACAAACGAAAAACCATGAGTTAAGAACTCCTTCAACTTCGTATGCTTCCGCTCTGCCCACAAATGCAGGAGCGACTTAAACTCAAATTCAGCGCTGCGGCGTGTTGCTTGCTGCACGCACAGGGACCTCGGCAGCGGAGCCAGCAGACTTGACGACCGGCTGCGGCTGAATTGCGGCCGCAGCTTCCGTGCCCTGCCCCAAATCATATCTTTTATCGCGCGCGGTAAGTTGCCCTTGTGTCTTTTTTGCCTTCTTATCGTAATAGGCCTTGATAATGTCGCGCGCGACCGGTCCGGCTGCTTCGCCACCATGCTTGCCGCTTTCCTGGACGAGAACCGAGACGACAATTTCCGGGTCGCGGCGCGGCGCGTAACCGACGAACCACGCATTGTCTTCAAATTTTTTCTCTTTGCCGACGCGATCGCGTGTGCCGTAGCCAATGACCTGGGCGGTTCCGGATTTTCCACTGAACTCAATCCCCGCGAGTTTCAATTGGCCGCCGGTGCCGCCAGGTTCGTTGACGACGCCGTACATGGCGTCAGTGATCTTCTGGATGGTCGGCCCCGAAATGGGAAACCGCACTTCACCGACATTCTGGGCATCTTTCAACATATGCGGCTGTTTAAAATCGCCGCCCGAGGCGATTCCGCCAATCAAGCGGGCAAGCTGGAGGGGCGTGGTAGTGACAGCGCCTTGGCCGATGGCCACGGAAATAACTTCACCGGGATACCATTTGCGATGATAGACGCGCTCGACCCATTCCTGCGAAGGCATCAGCCCGGGCTCCTCGGAAGGAAGATCGATTCCGGTTTTGCGGCCGATGCCAAGTTTGGCGCCGTAGTAGGAAAGCCTGTCGATTCCCAAGCGGATACCCACGTTGTAGAAAAAGACGTCGCACGATTTCAGAATCGCGTCATGAAGGCGCAGTGCGCCGTGCGATTTCGGTCCGGACTTCGCGTAGAAAACATAGCAATGGTACTGGCGCCCGAAGAACGTGCCGTAACCGGGACAAAACGTGGTGAAACCTTCCTCGGGAACATGGTCCTCGAGCATCGCCGTTGCGGTCACAATCTTGAAAACAGATCCGGGGGCAAGTTGCGCCTGAATGGCGCGGTTCAATAGCGGATGCAGAGGATCGTCGTTGAGCCGCTTCCATTCTACCGCGGGAATGCTAATGGCGAAATCATTTGGATCCGGCGTCGGGCGGCTTACCATGGCGAGCACTTCTCCCGTGCGCGGATCAAGGGCAACCACGGCGCCGGGCCGCTGCCCGAGAGATTGCTCGGCGACCTGCTGCAAATCGTAGTCGATGGTGAGCTGAATCTGTTTGCCGGGTATCGGTTCCTGTTGGGTAAGTTGCCCAAGATCTTTAACTTCCTTGCCAATGCTGTTAACCACGACGCGGCGCAGGCCGTCTGTGCCGGTCAGGATGTCGTTGTACTGCCGCTCTAGACCCGTTTTTCCGGCGAGGTCGCCCGGGCGCAGTCTGCCGTTGCTTGCTTCGATTTGCTGCTCGCTGACTTCACCGACGTACCCGCTGGCGTGCGACATAAAGCCGCCGGGCAAGTACCGGCGCCGCTGGACCATGAGCATTTCGAGCAAAGGGATGTCCGAGCGGTGCGATTCAATGAACGCGACGTCCGCGTTGGTGGCCTCTGACTTGATGACGATGGGCTGGAACTTCGGAAGATTCTTGGTGCTTTCGAGCTGGTCCTTCAGATCACCAAGCGGGATGCCGAGACCCTCGGAGATGGCGGGCAGATTTTTGTCGATGAGCACGGGATCATCCCGGAGCAGAAGAACGCTGAACGAGGGATAGTTGTCGACCAGGACGCGGCCATCGCGGTCCAGCATGCGGCCGCGCGGGGCGATGATGGGGATGGAACGAACGCGGTTACGCTCGGCCATTTGTGAATATTTGTCGGAGTCGACGACCTGGAGTTTCCAAAAGCCAAGGAGCAACAATCCTACCATGCCCACAATGATGTAGGAGGCAATGGCCAGTCTGGCCTGAGGCAGACGATTGTCGTTGCGAAACCAGTACGACACGAAAACCCCGCGCGCGAGTGCTTTTTTTGTGGCGCTCGTCAAACGGACGGCGCTTTCATAGGGCGATTCGTCGCCCGTCCCGCGAGAAGCCGGGACATGCTCGCGTCACGAAAAAATTTGCAGCGTGCGTTTCGAAATGTCCGTCGAAAACTTTATTCGAAAGAATGTTTTCGAAAAAATCCCTACGAGCTCCCGAATCACTGCTGGACCGCTGCTACTTCAACGCAGCAAAGTCATTCTAAACGTAGCACTTGGCCAAGAGCGCCGCAAGCCGTCCTGAGGTACAGTTGCTTGGACTATACCCTGTGGAAAACGCAGGATTGGGGCTACGACATCCTGCTGGCAAATGAGGTGGCAACAATAGGGTCAGCCGACTAGTCATAACGAAGGGCGACTAAGGGATCGATGCGGGTGGCGCGCCGCGCCGGAAGGTAGCAAGCCGCCAGTGCCACGAGCGCCAGCAGGATGGCCACGCCGGCAAAGGTTTCGGGGTCAGTCGGTTTCACGGCGAAGAGCATACTAGCCATCAACCTGGTCAGGCCAAAGGCCGCGGCGATGCCGATGGCAATACCGAGGAATGCGAGTTTCGCGCCCTCGCGAATGACGAGGTTCAGAACATCGCGTCGCTGCGCTCCAACGGCCACGCGAACGCCTATTTCATGAGTTCGCTGGCTTACCGTATAGGCCATCAGGCCGTAGACGCCGACGGTGGCAAGAATCAAGGCCAGCGCTGCAAATATGCCGAGAAGCGACATATTAAAGCGCTCCTGATCGAGCGAGCCGGCCATCAGCTCATCCAAGGAATGAACTTCACTGAGAGGAATTTGACGGTCGACGTTCCAGACGTGTTGTTTTACTTGGTCGAGCAGTCCTGGGGCCGGGCCCGAGGTGCGAATGGCCAGGGTCATCCAGCGCCGCCAAGGCTCGTCGGACTGCGAAAAGGGGGCATATACGGCAGGATCGACCGGCTGGTTGAGTCCGGAATGTCTCACGTCGGCGGCGACACCGATGATAGTCATCCACAACGGCGGATGGGGCGCTCTTATCCAGTCGATGCGTGTGCCAATCGGGTTGGAGCGCGGGAAAAACTCTTTCACGAATTGCTCGTTGACGATGGCCACGAGGGGCTGTCCCTCGCGGTCCATGGGGGTGAAGTCTCGACCTGCGCGGATCGGAATCTGCATGACGTGAAAATAGTCGCCCATTACGGACAGGGTTTGCACTTGCGGTTCTGCGCCAATCGGAACGGGCTGCCCGTCGATGACTATTCGATGCGCGATGTAAACTCCGCCGAGCGGAATATCTGTCACCATGGCGGCCTGGGCGCCCGGCAAGGAATTGAGCCGCGAGAGCACTTCGCGACGAAATTGCGTTTGCGGAGGAATCTCCGCGTAACGAGTTGCAGGCAACTGGAGATGCATGGTCATTACGCTCTGCGGATTGAAACCGGGATTGACGGAGCGCAAGTGCGAGAAGCCTTTAATCAACAGACCTGCTCCCACCAGGAGCACCAGCGCGAGAGCAAATTCGGCCGTGACCAGAGACTTGCGCAAAAGATTGCCGGAGGGGCCGGCCGTTGTGCTGCGCCCGCCCTCCTTGATGGATGTTGCAAAATCAGCGCGGGCGACGGACCACGCCGGAGCGATGCCGAAGATAATTCCAGTGAGGAGGGAAACTCCGAAAACGAAAAGGAGAACGCGGGCATCCAGTTGCAGGCCGCTGAAGCGCTCGAGCGCGGCGGGCTTCAGCGACAAGAGGAGGCGCGTGCCCCAATTGGCAAGAAGAAGACCAGCGAGGCCACCAATAATCGACAAGAGCAGGCTCTCAGTCAGTGCCTGGCGAATCAAGCGGGCTTTCCCTGCGCCAAGCGCCGCACGAATCACCAACTCTTGCCGGCGCGCAGCGGCGCGAGCGACCAGCAGACCAGCGAAATTCGCGCAGGCAATCAGCAGCACGAACACCACGGCTCCAAAAAGAACCAGCAATGCAGGGCGAACATTGCCGGCCACAAATTCATGTAAGGGAAGGAAAATCTTTTGGCGGCCTCTTTCGGTGTCGGGATATTGTTCGGCGAGCCGGCGGTCGATAGTGGACATCTCCGCTTGCGCCTGGGCGAGTGTGACTCCAGGATTCAGCCGCCAGTACGTGTGCATGAAGTGCACCCCGCGAAACGGGGCCGCCTCCGGGTACGCCACCCAAAGCGAGACCAAAACGTCGGCGTGCTCCCTGGGCAACACGAAGCCGGCAGGCATCACGCCTATCACGGTGTAATCGTTTCCGCTGAGAGTGATGGCCTTGCCGATGGCATGAGCGTCGCTGCTCAGGAAGTTTTGCCAGAACGAATAGCTCACCACAATGATTCGCGGCCCGCCTTTTACGTCTTCCTCAGGTTCGATGATCCGGCCAAGCATGGGCGGAACTCCAAGCGTTACGAGAAATCCCGCGTCAACGAGCCCCGCCCGAATCTGCACCGGTTCCAGACCGCTGGTGTAGTCCATGTCCTCGATATTGATTCCGCCACCCTGGGAAAATGCGCGCGTCTGCCGCTGGATATCGATGACGTTTTGTAGCGAATCATTCTGCTTCATTGCGACGATTTGCTGCGGGTCCTTATAGGGAAGGGGATTGAGAAGGACGCCGTTGATGACGCTGAAGGTGGCAGTGTTCGCGCCGATGCCGAGAGCGAGGGTGATTACAGCGACGGCTGTGAAGGCGGGATTCTTGAGGAGCATGCGCACGGCGTAACGCAGATCCTGCCAAAGCGATTCAATCGACGCGAAAGTCCACATTTCCCGGTTCCTCTCCTTCAAATTCGTTACATTCCCAAATTGCCGCCGCGCGGCGTAACGAGCTTCCTCTGGAGCAATTCCGGCACGGCGGTTCTTTTCTTCCCGCATCGCCAGGTGAAACGCGACTTCGTCATTGAGATCGCGATCAAGCTGCTGGCGCTTCCAAAGTCCCTTCACGCGAAGCCAGGTTTCGTTAACCCACTTCGAAAACATGGTTTCCTCCTGCGCCTGCTATGCCGTCTGGAGTATCCGCGCGACTGCGCCGGACATGCGCCGCCAGAATTCGGTTTCTTGCGCCAACTGTTTTCGTCCGGCCGCAGTCAGGGAGTAATACTTGGCGCGGCGATTGTTGTTCGAAATCCCCCATTCGGCTGAAAGCAGGCCGCGCAGCTCGAGACGATGGAGAGCGGGATACAGCGCGCCTTCCTCAACCTTCAACACGTCTTCGGAAGTTTGATGAATCCACTCGGCCACGCCGTAGCCGTGCATAGCGCCGCGAGCCAGAGCTTTTAGAATCAGCAAGTCCAGCGTTCCCTGGAGCAAATCTCCGGGATTTTCTCGCTTTTCCTTCAAGGAGGGCCCCTCTCTTATCCATAAGACGTTTAGGGGAGGAAATTGTTCCATGGAATTTGTGTTTTCAGGAAGAAATTTTTGGGCCCGGGAGTGAAGGGAGGGAATCGCAGTGAGGCGGTACAGCGGACGGCGCAGAAACTTGCTCGCCAGCAGGCCCCGCGTTATCGTATTTGGACTGCTCTCATGCAAAGCGAACCCTCCTTGCCCCTCCGTTTAGCCCTTGTCTGGATGTCCGGTGCTGGAAAAACCTTCTGGACAAAGAAGTTAGCGGCCGAAGGCTGGACCGCAATTTCGTGCGACGACCGCATCGAGGAAAAGTTGGCTTCGCGTCTCACTGCGGGGGGACATACCGGAATCAATGGAGTTGCGGCGTGGATGGGCTGGCCGGACAACCCGAAGTATGCCGAGCGCGAGGCCCAGTACCTCGAAGAGGAAATCCACACGCTGGGCGAGGTGTTGACATCGCTCGAGCGAGAGCCTGACAAACCGCTGGTGCTGGACACCACGGGCAGCGTGATCTACACCGGGAATAATTTGTTGCTGCGTTTGCGGCGCCGCATGGCGGTGGTGTATCTAGCCGCGTCTGCGCAAGAGCAGCAGCTCTTGATCGAGCGCTACTTGAGCGACCCCAAACCGGTGCTCTGGCGCGGAGCTTTCCAGCCGAAGAAGGGCGAATCGCCACCGGAGACTGTTGCGCGCTGTTATCCCACGCTGATTTCCGCACGGCGGCAGAGCTATGAGGCATTGGCGCACTGCACTCTTCAGGTTTCCGATTTGCGCGAGCCTGCCTTTGATGCGGCGGCGTTTCTTTCGAAAATTCGTGGGCAACTCGAGCGCGGGCGATGAGATACCGGAGCACAGGGCGCAAATCAGGGCTGACCTCGCTTCGCGGTGCGGTGCTGCGCGGGCTCGCGCCCGACGGCGGGCTCTATATGCCAGTGGAAATCGCGCGGCATTCGCCGCAGGAATTGGAAGAATTCCGACGTCTGCCTTTCACGGAGGTTTGTTTCCGCGTGGTTCGGCCCTTCGCCACGCCGGACGTGCCCGAAGAAGTGTTGTGGCAGATCGTCGCGGAGTCCATCAACTTTCCGGTGAAGCTGGTGTCGCTCTCGCCGGGCCTTCACATTCTCGAGCTGTTTCACGGTCCCACCCTGGCGTTCAAGGACTTCGGCGCGCGATTCATGGCGCGGCTGATGGGCTACTTTGTGCGCGAGGAATCCCGGCCGCTGACGGTTCTCGTCGCCACCTCTGGCGACACGGGGAGCGCCGTAGCGCACGGCTTCCTTGGCGTGCGCGGAATTCGTGTCGTGATCCTCTATCCTTCGAAGCGCATCAGCGAAGCCCAGGAAAAACAGTTCACTACGCTGGGCGAAAATATCACCGCACTCGAAGTCGCCGGCAGCTTCGACGATTGCCAGCGGCTCGTGAAGCAGGCGTTTATGGACGCGGAGCTGAACAAGCGCGCGTTTCTTACCTCCGCCAATTCGATCAACATCGGACGGCTGCTTCCACAAATGTTCTATCACGTGGCTGCGTATCGTCAGCTGCCTGTCGCGTCCGTGCCGCTGATGGTTTCCGTGCCCAGCGGAAATTTTGGAAACCTGACGGCGGGACTTTTCGCCAAACGCATCGGCTTGCCCGTGGCAATGTTCGTGGCTTCCACGAACGCTAACGACGTCGTTCCCGAGTACCTAAGTACAGGAGAATTCCATCCACGCCCGGCGACGCAAACGTTTTCAAACGCCATGGATGTTGGCAACCCCAATAATTTTCCGCGCTTGCTGGATTTGTGCCGGGGACGGCTGGAGTTGGTGCGCCGCGAAATCTGGGGCCACGCCGCCACGGACGCCGAGACGCTCCAGGAGATGAAATCGATCCACGATCGATTCGGCTATATCGCCGATCCACACACCGCCGTCGGCGTACTTGGCTGGGAAGCCTACAAGCGCGAACATTCCGAGCCCGCGCAAGGACTGGTGCTGGCCACGGCGCACCCGGCTAAATTCGCCGACGTGGTGAAACGTGCCATCGGTACGGCGCCTCCGCTTCCCGATCGACTTGCCGCCTACTTGAAACGCGAAAAATTGTCTTTGCCGATGACGAGCGTCTACGAGGAGTTCAAACAGTTCCTGCTGGCACAGTAGGGTTACGGTTAGGAGACTTTGCGCAAGCGATCGAGGAGCATGAAGAGGAAAACGGCGACGAGGGCGTTGACGAGCGCGGACGTTGCGAGATGCATCGTGAACCAGGGCCCAGGCTGAGAAAGAAGCAGGCGCTGTGTGAGCGCGACGATGCTTTGGTGAGCGACAAAAAAAGCGGCCGTCAAGGCAAAGCGCGCGGCGGGATGCTCCGTGTCGAGCCGCGCGCCAATGGAAGACGCCAGATACCCGATCACGGTTTTCGCAATCCCGTAGAGGCCGAGCGGGACCGTCGGTCCGCTAAGGCTGTCCTGCAAAATGCCGATGGTCATGCCTAGAAGCAACCCGGTGGAAGGATTTCGGCGGCTCAGGCCGAAATAAATAGTGATGAGCAGGGGAAGATCCAGAATTCCCGCTTTCGGGAAATAGACGGGCACAAAAGCTTGCAGGACAAGAGCGAAAGCCGTAGCCAAGACGATCGCGCCCGCGCGAAATTTGTGCACCTCAATGTGCAGCTCGCTACTGCGGATGTCATAGGTGTCGTTCATGGCTTTTCGGGCGAGGCCGGACTATTTGCCGCAGCGGACGGACCGCCTGCCGGCGGTGTTGCAGGAGCCGGCGGCGCGGAGTTTTGCTTCATCTGTAGCGGCTTCATCGTCAAGAGGACGAAGACCTCTTCAAGTCGTTGGAGATTCGCGGCTGGCCGCACGCGAATCTGTTTGAAAGGATTGCCTGGTTTGATTTCCGCAATGGTGCCGACGGGCAAGTCCCGCGGAAAGATGCGGTCCATGCCGCTGGTAACCACGCGCTCTCCGGAATTTACAGTGTCATCATTGGGGATGTACTTCATGACCAGCAGAGGTTCGCCTGTTCCGCCAACCGGGCTCTGAATGCGCGAATCCACCAGCATCGCGCCAACGCCGCTGTCTTTGTCCGTGAGCAGGAGAACCTGCGAAGTGTCGCGGTAGGAGTCGATGACTTTGCCGACCACGCCGTCTGGCGTGATGACTCCCATGTTGCGGCGGATTCCGTCGCGCTCGCCGCGGTCCAGGTAGACGGTCTGGCTGACGCTGTCCGCGCTGCCGCTGATCACGCGCGCGCTCACCATCGGGACATCCATGCTCGTCTGGCGAAATTTCAACAGGGCGGCCAGACGGTCGGCCTCCGCAGCTTTGCCTTGGAGCTGCGTGATTTGCAGCTTCAGCCCGTCGTTTTCGCGCTTCAACTCTTCGTTTTCACGCGAAGTGTTTTGCAGAGCGAAGTAGTGATTCCACGTGTCGCGAATATGGCTGATGCCGTGTGCACCCGCGCGCTCGAATGGCGAAACCGCGCCAACCGTCCACACGCGGATCAGCCGGCCTTGCGAGTCGCGCTTGATTTGCACGGCCAGCAACAGCACCTGCAGGAGCACTACGCCCCCTAGCAGGAAAAGCGATCTATGACGATTGGGAAGAGCGACCATGGAGTCCAGTAGCACAGACCTTGCTCTGTGCAGTTCAGAATTTTTGCGATGGCATCAAATTCAGAAAACTCGCTAGTCGATGCAAACCTGCCGCAACAACTTGAAATCGCTCAGCATTTTGCCTGTGCCCAGTACCACCGAAGCCAGTGGATCATCGGCAATGGAAACCGGCAAACCAGTCTCTTCCCGGATGCGCTTGTCGAGATTCTTCAAGAGCGCGCCGCCACCGGTCAGCACGATGCCCCGGTCGCTGATGTCCGCGGAGAGCTCCGGGGGAGTCCGTTCCAAAGCCACGCGCACGGCATTCAGAATCGTGGCCACGCATTCGCTCAGTGCTTCGCGGATTTCGCTGTCGTCAATGGTGACTGTCCGCGGCACGCCTTCGATCAAGTTGCGTCCTTTCACTTCCATGGTAAGAGGCTTTTCCAGCGGGTATGCCGAGCCGATTTCCATCTTGATCTGCTCCGCCGTGCGCTCGCCGACGAGCAAGTTGTACTTGCGCTTCAAATATTGCATCACGGCTTCGTCCATCTCATTGCCCGCGACACGCACGGAGCGCGAATAAACGATGCCGCTCATGGAGATGACCGCGATGTCCGTGGTGCCCCCGCCGATACCCACCACCCTGTTGCCGCAAGGCACTTCGATCGCGAGACCCGCTCCAATGGCCGCAGCCATGGCCTGCTCCACGAGATAGACTTCGCTGGCCCGTGCGCGGTACGCGGAGTCCTGCACCGCGCGCTTTTCCACCGGCGTGATTTCGCTCGGCACGCCAATGACGATGCGCGGATGCACCAGCACGCGGCGGTTATGCGCCTTCTGAATAAAATAGGTCAGCATCTTTTCGGTGACCTTGAAATCGGCAATGACGCCGTCTTTCATCGGCTTGATCGCCACTACGTTACCCGGTGTGCGCCCGAGCATTTCTTTTGCTTCGCGGCCGACGGCGACCACTTCTCCGTTGGATTT
>JBGPLB010000046.1:0-27063 GCA_041486245.1 Candidatus Acidiferrum sp. | reverse complement strand
CTGGAGTTCGACCCAAGCCAGCAAGAATACAACCTGGGGCAAAACCGGAGTGACCTCGAACAAGCCGAACAGGAAATCGTAAAAGCCAAAGCGGACGCGGCAGTCCAGACGGCGGAAGATCAAACGGCGCTTTTGAAAGCAAAATACGCTGTCCGCAAAGCAGAACTAGAGGTCAGCAAGAACGAAATTTTAGGCCAAATCGACGCTCAGAAAAACATTCTCGCGCTTGACGAAGCCAAGCGCGCCCTGACGCAGCTCGAACAAGACATTCACTCGCACAGTGCGTCCAACGAAGCGGCTCTCGCCATCAGCAAAGAAAAACGCCACAAAGCGCGGCTGGCGATGGATCAGGCCGAGCGAAACATAAAGAACATGCGGATCGCGTCTCCCATCGACGGACTTATGGTAATCCATGGGAATCGGGATTCCAGCGGAGGAATGTTTTTTGGCGGGATGACACTTCCGGATTACCACGTCGGGGATCAGGCAAACCCCGGCAGCTCCATTGCAGAGGTGATTGACAGCTCTCACCTCGAGATTTCCGCTCAGGTCGGCGAGACCGACCGCACGAATCTCAAAACCGGGCAGTCCGTGGACATAACGATCGATGCGCTCCCCGGCGAGACCTTTTCAGGCAAAGTGAGATCGGTGGGGGGAGCCACGGCGCGCGAATTCTGGGACGACAATTCGAAGCACAAGTTTGACGTAAACATCCAATTGGATCACGCCGATCCTCGTCTGCGGCCGGGGTTTGAGGCGAGATTAAGCATCCTTGGCGATCATCTTTCGCGCGCCGTGTCGCTTCCCGCGGAAGCAATCTTCGAACATGACGGCAAGAAATTCGTCTATTGCGAGCGCGGCCGCAGCTTCGAAAAGCAGGAAGTGAAAGTTCGGGCCCTGAGCGAAGGGCGAGCGATTCTTGAAGGTATCCCTGTCGGAACGGTTGTGGCGCTGGTCAACCCGGACAAAAAACGGTCCGAGAAACCCAAAGAAAGTGGCAGCCCGGCTCCTAGCCTGGGCGCAAGTTCCAATTGAAACGAATGGGCGGGCTATGAAACGCATCTCCATGGCGGCGCCGAGGTCCCTGGAACAATGGCTTCCGGATCTTGCTTTTGGTTTGGAGAACTTGGCCAGCCATAAGCTGCGCTCCCTATTGACTATGCTGGGGATGATTTTTGGGGTGGCGGCGGTCGTAGCGATGCTTTCGATCGGCGCTGGAGCTCAACAGAAGGTGATGGCGTTCATCGAGCAGCTGGGCGTGCGCAACTTGATCGTGGAAGCCAAGGAAGCACGAAACGAGCAGGAGTTTCAAAAAGTCCGGAAAAATTCGCAGGGCCTGACGCTCAGCGACTATCAGATTATTCGTCAGAATGTGCCGGACATCGAGGAAGGCACGCCCCGGAAGCGGTTCACACCGACAAAGATCCTCCCCAAGCCTCAACAGGATATGCCTGTCGTTTACGGCGTTGAGCCGAGCTATTTGGGAATTGGCCATCTGCGCGTGACGGAGGGGCGCTTCTTCGACACCTCCGACAACGCGGCGGCGGCACCGGTGTGCGTTCTTGGCGCTGCGGCCAAGGACAGCTTGTTTGGCGCGGCACTGGCAGTCGGGGAATACATAAAACTCAACGTGCTCTGGTGCCATGTGATCGGGATCGTCGCGCCGCAACTCGCTCCCGAATCCGAAGCGTCGGGCGTCCGCACCGAAGATTTGAACAATCTGGTTTACGCGCCGCTGAATTCAGTGCTGTTCCGGCTGGAAGACTCGCAAAGCTGGCTGAAAGACGAAATCGACGGTCTTTACTTGCATCTGGCGTCGGCAGAGACGAGCGCTACGGATGCCGAGGTGGTACGCGGAATTCTTAACTCTTCGCATCACGAGGCGGGCGACTTCAGCGTCATCGTGCCTGCGGAACTGCTGGCGCAGCAGAAACGCACGGAGCAGCTCTTCAATACCGTCATGGTGGCCATCGCCTCCATTTCGCTCCTGGTAGGCGGAATCGGAATCATGAACATCATGCTGGCGGCCATCCTCGAACGCACGCGCGAGATAGGAGTGCGCCGGGCCATCGGCGCAAGGCGCTGGGATATCATTCGCCAGTTCGTGATTGAGGCGACGCTCATTTCTTTCGCGGGTGGTCTTCTTGGCGTGGTGCTTGGGTTCGCCATGTCGCAACTGATTGCCTGGCTGGCCGGATGGTCCACGGTGGTTACCATCGAGTCGATCCTTCTGGCATTCCTGGTTTCCATCTCTGTGGGCCTGATTTTCGGGATATATCCGGCGGTGAAAGCCGCGCGGCTCGATCCCGTCGAGGCCATCCGGTACGAATAGCCGCGATTGGCGAGCGAACAATCCTCTGGGGGTGGTCGATGAGAGTAGTGCGTTTCTTTTTAGTTCCGATCGCATTGCTTGCGGGGTGCTGCGTCTCCACGCGGGCGCAGAACGCTTCGCGTCTGGAGACCGTGCTGGGCATCAGCAGCAGGCAAAAGCCTGCGCCGCCGTTGCTCGCGCCGAAGGATTTCGAAGACCACGTTGTCAACGGAAAGCTTGTGCTTTCGCTGGACGACAGCATCCGCCTGGCCCTGGCGAACAATACCAACATCCACATCGACCACTACCAGATTAAAAACGCGGAGAACAATCTTCGCCGTGTTCATGCACCATTTGATCCTCTGCTTACCTCGGGTTTCAGCGATCAGCGGGCCAAGTCGCCTACCTCCACGCAGCTCCAGGGAGCATCCATTCTGAACTCCTTGAGCCAGTCGACGCAGATCGGCTACTCGCAAACGTTTCAAACGGGCACCAATTTTCAAGGCTCCCTTATAGCTAACAAGAATTCGACCAATAGCTCGTTCAATTTCCTGAATCCATCGATCGCAACAACGCTGCAGTTCTCGTTGACGCAGCCGCTTCTGCGAAACCGTGGACTTTTCCCGAACCGCGCGCCGATTTTGATCGCGCAGCGCAACTTGAAGCAGGCTCACGCGTCCTTTCACGCGGAAGTGAACAACATCATTCTCCAAATTGTCGGCAGTTACTGGAATGTAGTGCTGGCTCGCGAAAATCTCTCAGTGCAGCAAAAATCGCTGGATGAGGCCCAGAAAAGTTATGACCACGACAAAAAGGCGCTGAGCCTCGGAGCGTTGCCTCCCTTGGACATTTATCGTTCTGAATCTCAAGTTGCTTCGCGTCGTGTTGGCGTGATTCAAGCGGAATACTCGGTCAAGCAGGCCGAAGATCAGTTCCGTCAAGGCATCGGCGCGGACCTGGACCCCGCGATTCGCGTGCTCGATCTGGAGATGACCGACAGGCCCGAGCCCGTGGGGGAACTGCCCAGCATGGATATCCCTACCGCCCTCGCTCGCGCAATTGCCAACCGCCCCGAGCTAGAAGCGGTGCACCAACAACTTGCCGCCGATGAAATGAGCGTTCGGCTGGCCCACAATAACCTGAAACCGGACCTCGAGCTCTCTGGCTTCTATTCGGGGAACGGACTAGGCGGCAATGATCCAGCGGTCGGAAATACGGGGTTAACCAACAGCTTGAGTCAGTCGTTTCATTTTACCTACCCGGCTTACGGTGCGAGCCTCGCGTTGACACTGCCAATAAAAAATCACAATGCCGAAGCCAATCTGGCCGATTCTTTGGTAAGCCGCAGCCGTGATCAATATCAGGAAAGGGGGACGAACCAAAACATCTCGCTCGAGGTTACCAACGCGGTCCATGCCCTGGAGGCAGCCAAGCTCGGGATGGAAGCCGCTAAAGTAGCCGTGGATCTTGCGAGGGACACCCTGCATGCCGATGAGCGGAAGTACGAATTGGGCGCGGAATCGGTGTTCTTTGTGCTAGACGCGCAGACCCAACTTGCACAAGCGGAGTTGAATCTAATTCAATCAGAAGTCAATTTTCAACTGGCGGTTACGCAGGTGGATCACGCAACAGGAGATCTGCTGGAGCATCATCACGTGCAGATCGTGGAGCCGGTAAAATGAAGCTCTTTGCGGCGGGCTAGGAAGTGCCATCTGCGTCGCGGAGTAACGAGATAGAAAGGATAGTTGGATGGTGATTGGAGGCGCGGGTGGGATTCGAACCCACGAATGGAGGTTTTGCAGACCTCTCCCTTGGGCCACTTGGGTACCGCGCCAAACGAGTAAGTATAGCAAAATTTCTGCTGAGGCCCGGACACCCGGCGCCTATGACACTGGACCTCCGGTTTATTTTTTTGTGCTTGCCACCGGCGGGGTGATCTTTGCTTCGCGCAGGAAGCGCGCGGACTCCTCAGGCGGCGTTGGATTGATGTAAAAACCGGTTCCCCACTCAAAACCCGCGACTTTTGTAAGCTTTGGGATGATCTCGATGTGCCAATGGTAGTGGTCGTTAATTTCCTCGCCAACCGGAGAAGTGTGGATCATGAAATTGTAGGCCGGTCGATCCAGCACCACATCCAGCCGCATCAGTGTGTCCTTCAACATGCGCGCCAGACTCGCGTACATCGTGCTTTGGTTATTTTCGTACGATGAGCCATGCACCTTGGGCAGAAGCCACATCTCAAAAGGAAAACGAGATGCATATGGCGACAGTGTGATGAAGTGATCGTTTTCGCCGATCACGCGCTCGCCGGTGTCGCGTTCCTGACGAATGATGTCGCAAAAGATGCACCGCTCTTTTTCGTCGTAGTAGTGCCAGGAACTGTCCACTTCTTCCCGCACTCGTCGCGGCACAATCGGCAGCGCGATCAGTTGGGAATGAGTGTGCTCCACGGAGGCGCCTGCAGCCTCGCCATGATTCTTGAAGATCAGGACGTAGCGAAACCTTTTATCATTCTTGAGGTCGAGCATCCGGTCGCGGAAAGCCCAGAGGACATCTTCAACGGCGCGTTCCGGCAAGGAGGCCATCGTCGCCGCGTGATCGGGAGTTTCAACGATCACTTCATGCGCCCCGACGCCGTTCATCTTGTCAAGGAGGCCTTCGCCTTCCCGGTCCAGTTCGCCCTCGATGCCGAGCGCCGGAAACTTGTTGGGTACTACGCGAACGGTCCAACCCGCGGTGTTCGCGCCACCGTTGTTTCGGCCATAGACGAGAATCTCTGGCGGCGTCTTGGCTTCGTGCCCGGGGCAGAACGGGCAATTCTTGCCATTGGGCAAGGGCGAGACGCTCTCGCGCAGAAAATCGTTTGGTCGCTTTCCACGCTCGGTCGAAATGATCACCCAGCGGCCAGTAATCGGGTCTTTTCTCAACTCCGGCAAAGCAATCCTCCTCGAAAAGGGTCAAAATTCAGGCGGTGAGAGTGCTCCCCTGCGCTCAGATTGTACCGCGTCTTGCGGTTCAGGAAAGGCAGCCATCCGCATTTTCCTGCGGAATTTTACATTTGGGGGCTGAATGCGTCTTTATGCAACCGCACAATTGGGGGCTTGCCGGGGAAATTGTCGATCGCGACGACGTCGAACCGGCACGGGCATTCAGGAACGCGGCGTTCCGCCAAAAAGTGCTGCGCTGTGCGAGCCAGGAGATGTTGTTTGCCCGGCGTGACGCTGAGCTCCGGCAAGGCGGACATTTCTTCGCGGACAGTGCGTGTTCGAACTTCGACGAAGGCAAGTGTTTTGCCATCGTAGCCGACCATATCGATTTCCCCTTTTGAAGCCTGCGGCGTGAAATTCCGGGCCACGAAAATATAGCCTTGGCGGCGGAGATACCAATAAGCGTAAGTTTCGCCGCGAATGCCTGTTTGCCGCGCTTCGTGTTTTTTGGCGTTGGGAGCGGGGCCTTCGCCTTCGCGCAAGCCTTTTCGGGCCGCCCAATGGACCGCGTGGAAAATCAATCGTGAAACGATTGGCATCGACTCTCCGCGAAAAAGGGCACCGCCGGCAGTATAAACAAAAATCCCGTGGCTGCCGCGTACCTTTTCTGGCAACCACGGGGTTCATTCGGAGTCGTTCGTTCGAGACCTGCTATTGCCCCGAGAGAGTGTTACGCTTTTTTCTCTGCCTCGCGAATGCATTCTTCGAGAGTGCGCACAGCGAAGTCCGCCTGTTCTTCGTCGATAAGAAGCGGCGGCGACAAGCGGATGGTGTTTTCGCCCGCGCCAAGAATGCACAACCCCTTGTAGAACGCCAGCTCAACTATGGCGTTGCGCAGGTCCGCGGCTTTTTCTTTCGTGCGCTGATCCCGGACAATTTCAATGCCGATCATCAAGCCGCGTCCGCGGACATCGCCGACGATCTTGAATTTTTTCGTCCATTCCGCCAGACGGCCGAACAGATAGTCGCCCATGCGCCGGGCATTCTCGAGATACTGACTTTCAATCAACTCCGCCGTAGCCAGAGCCGCCGCAATACAGACAGGATTTCCACCGAAAGTGGTCCCGTGCGAACCCGGCTTCCAATTCATTATGGTGGCCGGCGCGAAGAAAGCGCCGAGCGGCATGCCGCTGGCGATACCTTTGGCGCTGCAGACGATATCCGGTTCGATGCCGGCAAATTGGTGTGCCCACCACTTTCCGGTGCGTCCCATCCCGGACTGCACTTCGTCGGCAATAAGCATGATTCCGTGCTTCCGGCAAATGCGTTGCAGTTCCTGCAGGAAGAAGTTTGGCGCGACGACGTAACCGCCTTCGCCCTGAATCGGCTCGATAATGATCCCCGCGACTTCCTCGGGATCAAAGAGGCGCTTGAAAATCTGTTGCTCGAGTTGTTCGAGAATTTCGGCGCCGCAGGTTTCCGCTGTGTGTCCAAGAGCGCAGCGATAGGCATAGGGAAACGGAATATGCTCGACCCCAGAGAGAAGAGCGCCAAAGCCCTTGCGCTGCGTGGATTTCGAAGCGGTCAGCGAGAGCGCGCCCATGGTGCGTCCGTGAAAGCAGCCGTAGAACGCAATCATCTTGTCACGCTTGGTGACATAACGTGCCAGTTTCATCGCGCCTTCGATAGCTTCTGTGCCGGAATTGGTGAAGAAGGCCTTTTTCGGCGCGGCGCCGGACAAGGTGTTAACTAGGCGCTCGGCAAGCAGCGGCATGCTCTCGTAATAAAAATCCGTGCCGGACATGTGGATCAGTTCAGCTGCCTGCCGCTGAATGGCCGCGACAACATTAGGATGGCAATGCCCCGTCGAACAAACGGCGATGCCTGCGGCGAAATCCAGGAAAGAGTTGCCGTCTACATCTTCTACAATCGCGGCATGGCCCCGCTTGGCAACAAGCGGATAATCCCTGGTATAAGACGGGGACATGAACTTGGTGTCGCTTTCCACAACGCGCTTGGCGTTGGGTCCGGGCAGGGCTGTAATCAGCCTCGGAAGTTTCGTTTCCATCGTGGTAATCATCTCTTCCTCCTTGGGAAAAATGGTCAGCGGTTAGTGTGGATGGGCTACCGCAAGGCAGGTTTGTGTGCGCACACCAAGACTAGGCCGCGCCCTGCCGGAAGAAAGGATGCTTAGTCGACGCCGAAGAGATTGGGACGCAACTCGGCTGGGGAGAAATTGCCGGGGAACCGATAGAGGATAGAGAGTTTCATTTGCGTTTCCAACGGACGCTGCCGTCCTTTGAATCTTCAATAATTATACCACGATCGGCGAGTTCCTTGCGGATGCGGTCAGAGGCGGCGAAGTCCCGCCGCTGGCGCGCCGCTTGGCGCTCAGCAATCAGCTTTTCGATCTCCTTGTCGCTCGGGCCGCTCTCGTCACCGCCAAATCCAAGCGCGCGCAACTTCTCCCCGTCGTTGTCCTCCATAACGGCAAAAATGCGGTCGAAGGCCGCGAGAAATTCCTGAACGGCTGCAACATCGCCCCGGAGGAATTCGCCCTTGTCCATCGCGATATTCGTCTCGCGCAGGAGATCGAACGCGGCGGCAAGCGCGCGGGCGGTGTTCAAGTCGTCGGAGAGGCCCGCGTCGAACTCGTCGGCGGCTTCGGCGACGCGTTCAGCCATGCCTTTTTGCTTCCCGGCCTGAAATTTTCCCTGGGCCAGGCGAGCTGCGAAGTTGCGCAGCCGCTCGACGGAGCTCGCCGCTTGCTGCAAACCGTCAAATGTAAAATTGAGCTGCTTGCGGTAGGGCACGCTGGCCAGTGCAAAGCGCAGCGTGGAAGGTTTGTATCCCTTCGCGAACAAATCGCGCAGCGTATAGAAATTGCCTAGCGACTTCGACATCTTCTCGCCTTCGACCAGCAAATGTTCCGCGTGCATCCAGTAACGCACGAAGGGCTTCCCTGTCGCGCCTTCACTCTGCGCAATTTCGTTTTCATGATGCGGAAACGCAAGATCGATTCCGCCGGTGTGAATGTCCAATGTCTCCCCAAGGTACTTCATGGCCATCGCGGAGCATTCGATGTGCCAGCCGGGACGGCCTTTGCCGATCGGCGTCTCCCAGAAATGCTCGCCGGGCTTTGGCGCTTTCCAAAGCGCAAAGTCACGCGCGCTCTCTTTTTCATAGCGGTCGACATCGACGCGCGCGCCCGCCTGAATTCCACCCACATCAATATTCGAAAGCCTCCCGTAATGCGGGAACTTCGCGATACGGTAGTAGATCGAACCTTCGCTGGGATAGGTATAAGTCTTCTCTTGCAAGCGTTGGATGAGCTTGACCATGTCGTCGATATGGTCCGTCGCGCGAATCCACTGCTCCGGCGCCTCGATGCTGAGAGTCTTGCAATCGTCAAAGAAGGCTTGAGCGAATTTTTCCGTATACTCGCGAATGCCTACGCCCGCCGCCGCCGCGTTGGCAATGATGCGGTCGTCGACGTCCGTCAGGTTCATGACGTGATTCATTTTGTAGCCACGGAGCTTCAGGAACCGCCGAAGAATGTCCTGGAACACAAAAGTGCGGTAATTCCCGATGTGCGCGTAGTCGTACACTGTCGGCCCGCAGGTGTACATGCGGACTCCGTCGCCTTTTTGCGGCGTGAAGGCTTCGATCTTTCCGCCTAGCGTATTGTGAAAGCGTATTTCGTGCATCGCAGCCCAGACGGCGTTTCGCTCCAAAGGATAAACGTCAGATTGTATCCGAGGCTTCCAGACAGTCGCAATGAAGAACGGCTCCTGCTGTCGCTTCGTGGATAGCCCACCAGCGGATTCTCCTAAACAAAATTGACGCTAGGGCATTCGGTGGTTAAAGTCCTAGGTTCTCACTTGTGAGGTGTAGCGATGAACCGCTTTTTATTGAGCAGTGGCCTTTTCTTTGTTTTGGCGATTGCGGGAACAGCCGGTGCCCGGCAAACGTCTAGCGCGGATTCGGCCAAGTTGCTCACGCCAGAAGCATCTCTCAATTTGCGCTCGATCGCCGATCTGCAATTCTCTCCGGACGGCGCGCGCGTCGCATTCGTGGTCATGGATCCGCCCAAGGGAGAACGCCGCGCCCGCCATATCTGGCTCTACGAAATAAAATCGGGTGCGGTCCGTCAAATTACTTTTTCCGCGAAGGATGAATCCTCGCCGCGCTGGTCGCCCGATGGCAAGCAGCTTGCCTTTCTTTCGAATCGCGAGGATCAGCAGCAAATTTACGTAATGCGAATGGATGGGGGAGAAGCCGCGACTCTCACGAAAGGCAAGCGCAGCGCACACAGTTTTGCTTGGTCTCCCGACGGCAAGCAGATCGCCTTTCTTGCTCCCGATCCCAAAACCGATCCCGAAGAAAAGAAGGAAAAGGCCAAGGATGATGCTCATGTCGTGGACAAGGACGACAAGCAGCCGCGTCTGTGGCTGCTCGCCGTGGCAACGGACGAAACCAAAGCGCTCACGGATCCCAAATGGGAAGTCAGCGAACTCGCGTGGATGCCGGCCGGCGACCGCATCATCATCAGCGCCACGGATCGCCCCGAATCTGACCAAGAAACCCACCGGATATTTTCCGTCGCGCTCTCAACTGGCGTTCGAACGCTACTTTTCGCTCCACACGGCCCGTTTGGCGAACTCCATGTGTCTCCTGACGGCAGGACCGTCAGCTACGTTGGCTGCCGCGTGGATGGTCCCACGCCGCACGATCTCATGCTGTTAGACATCGGCAAGCGCGCCACTCGCAACCTCACTGGCGCGAGCCTCGATCGCGCCATCCATGAGCACCGGTGGACAAAGGACGGCTCCTTGCTCGCACTTTACGCGGATGGCTTTCGAAACAAATTGGTCGGCTTTTCTCCGGAAGGCATGAGCCAAAATCCAACTAATCCGCCCGCCGGTAATGTGAGTGGCTTTGCCGTATCCGGCTCCGGCGACGTAGTCTTCGTGGGACAGTCTGCCACGACGCCTCCAGAGCTTTGGCTTTGGGATCAGAAGAATTCGCCAAAACTGGTTTCTCACCTCAACGAGCCTTGGAAGCAGTACGCGCTCGGCGCGCCCGAATTCTACAAATACAAATCATTCGACGGTCTCGAGATCGAAGCCGCGCTGCTGAAGCCTGCGGGCGCCGATCCAAAGGCCAAACTGCCTCTCATCGCATTGATTCATGGAGGACCCACTGGCAACTGGCAGGACTCCATTGAAACCTGGGGACAGCTCCTTGCCACCCACGGATATGCGGTTTTCTATCCCAACATTCGCGGCTCGGTCGGCTACGGGGAATCATTTATCGAGATGAATCGCGGCGATTGGGGCGGCGCAGACTTCAAGGACGTGATGTGGGGCGTCAAGGATCTGGTTGATCGTGGGATTGCTGATCCGTCAAAACTCGGTATTGGCGGATGGTCTTACGGTGGTTACATGGCCGAGTGGGCCATCACTCAGACAAACGACTTCAAAGGCGCCGTCTCCGGCGCAGGTCTCTCCAATCTGATCTCCGAATACGGCAGCGAACAGCATCCATCGTACGACGAATGGTTTTACGGCGCGCCCTACGAGTCCGAGAGCCTCGTGAAATTCCTGAACAGTTCCCCGTTCACGCAGCTCAAGAATGCGAAGACGCCTACACTCATTCTCCAGGGTGAAGCCGACACCACCGATCCACTCGGCCAGAGTCAGGAGCTGTATCGTGGGCTGAAGCACTATGGCGTGGAGAGTGTACTGGTCGAATATCCGAGAGAACCGCACGGTTTCCGTGAAGAAAAGCACTTGCTCGACCGTCTCAATCGCATCCTCGCCTGGTATGACAAGTACGTAAAGTAGCGGCAGATCGCCATGCCGCACCTTCGCGGCGTTTGCGGATTGTGGCCCTCGCCAATTTAACACCATCTGTTGCGTAGCTCTTTACACACTCTATAAGCCGTGATACGCTTTTTTCCCGTACCGCCATCCACGCGCCAGGCGGCTGGGCCTCTGACTGAGAACCTGCCACACGTTTGTCTAAGCGACCGTAATCCGGTCGACTTATCGCTCGAAAGACCCTCCCCTCGAGGAACAATGCGTCGTCTCTCTACGCGCGTTTTGCCGCCGGCCTTTGTTGCAGGCGAGGTTTTCGCTGGCTGTCGCAGAATTGGGCTCCGAATGGCGTGTACCGGGACAAAAAGGGGACATCTTGCTTAAGCTCCGAAAAGTGGAAATCGTTGGCTTCAAGTCGTTTTGTGACCGCACGGTGGTCACGTTCAGCGGCTCCGGCACCACATGTATCGTCGGACCCAACGGCTGCGGCAAATCCAACGTGGTCGACGCCATCTCCTGGGTTCTGGGCGAGCAAAGCCACAAATCACTCCGCGCCGAGCGCATGGCCGATTGCATTTTCAACGGGACGACCAAGCGGCCGCCTCTGGGCATGGCGGAAGTGACCATCACCATGGAAGATCCCGAACTCGCGGAAGCCGCCCGGTTCGTTCTCGAAAGCGCGCAACTGGAAAGCGCTGGCGAGGCGCCCTCCTCCCCCACTTCGGAAAACGACGCAACCGCGATAACTGACCCGAACATTCAGATTCTCTCGCTTGACCCCGCGCCGGTCCCTGAATCGCAGCAAGATGCAGCAGGACCGCAAGATTCTGCGTCACAACCAGACGAAACCTCTGTCTCCGTTCCCGAATTCCTGAAAGGCAAACGCCGCAAAAAGGGCGGCGACAAGCCGGTTCTCGCCACCAAGCCCGGCGAAGTGGTGGTCACGCGACGTCTGTACCGCTCCGGCCAAAGCGAATACCTCATCAATGGCCGCATTGCCCGCCTCCGCGATATTCAGGAAATGTTCATGGGCGTCGGACTCGGCCCCGATTCTTACGCCATCATCGAACAGGGCCGCATCGGCCTGATCCTTTCCACCAAACCGATGGAGCGCCGCGCCATCATCGAAGAAGCCGCGGGCGTCACGAAATTCAAAACCAAGAAGCGCCTCGCGGAGGCCAAGCTCGAATCCTCGAAACTCAATCTGGCCCGTGTAAACGATATCGTCGTCGAAGTCGAGAAGCAGCTCGGCTCCCTCAAGCGCCAGGCCTCCAAAGCCCGCCGCTACGCCGAAATTCGCGACCAAATGCGCGGGATCGTCCGCCAAATGCTTGCCGGAAAAGCTCGCGAACTGGACGCGGAAGCGGAGCGCATCGCAAAACAACTCGCTGAGCTGACCGCCGCGGAAACGCAGCACGCTCAGACCATTCAGCAGCAGGAAGGCGAGCAGGACCGCCTCAACCAGCGCATTTACGAGTTGGACGCCGAGATTCGCCAGAATCAGAATGTGCTAAACCTCACCGCCCTCGAAGTCGATCGCACCGAGAACCGCATCAGCTTCAATCAGCAACGCGCCAGCGAACTCGGCTCGCGGCACACGCAAGTCTCCGCCGAAATGACGGAAGCCGCGGCGCAAGTTGCGGAGTGGGAATCCCGGAGTAGTACCCAGCAGCTTTCGGTTAACTCCCTCCGTGAAGAGTCCGGGGCGCGCTCCGCCAGCGTGGAAGAGTTCGCGGCACGGGCGGAATCCCGCGCCACCCAGATTCAGCAATCCGAAGCTCGGATCGAGTCTCTGCGTCACACCGCATCAGAAGCCGGAGAAAGCCTTCTTCGCTTGCACGGCGAACAGAAGCAAGCAGAAGAAGCGCTGGTCCATCACTTGGAAGCTCTTCGCAAACGCGAAGCAAGCGAGCATGAGCTCCTCGAAACTTCCATCCGCATTCGCGACGAGGCCGATCAAGCCGCCCATGATTGGGAAGCCGCAAGCGGGCAACTCACTGAGCTGACCAAGAACGCGGCTGGTATGCAAGCACGGATCGGCGAGCTGCGCCAACAGCGCGAAATAACCACGCAGAAGGCGGACGCACTCCGCGATTCTCTCTCCAGCGTCCGGGCGCGCCATGCGACGCTAACGCAAATTCTCAATGACCGCTCGTACACCGCCGACGCGGTGCAGAAACTCTTCGCCGCCAATGAACGTGGCGGCGGCCAGAGCTTTCGCGCTGTCGGCGTGCTCGCCGATTATGCCGAAGTCGAAGAACAGCACGAGGCGGCCATCGAGCAATACCTTCGCGACGAACTCGAGTACGTCGTGGTCGAAACCTATGACCACGCGCGCGCCGGCGTTTCCCTGCTCCGTGATGAAGTTGGTGGCCGCGCTACCTTCTTCGTCGATTCGCTGCGCCACCTGCGCCTGCCCGAGTACGAGCCGATCATCAACTTCCACCTCGAAGACGGCGTTATCTCCCGTTTGGACAAGCTGGTCGGGTTCCGCGATCCTATGGGTGCTGCTGCCAAACAATTCCTTCCGCGGCTGCGATCGGCCTATCTAACAGACAGCGCGGCCTCTGCCGAAAAGCTGGCGCGCGACAATCCTCAGTTTGCTTTTGTTGCTCCTGACGGCACTTGCTATCAAGGCCGGATGGTCACGGGCGGACGCGCCGATGAAGCGGGCCCGCTTGGGATGAAGCGCGAATTGCGTGCGCTTGACGCCGACATTCTTCATCTCGAGCAGCAGATGAATGACGCGCAAGCAGAACTTGCCCAGGTGACGGCGCAACTGCGCGAAACTGAGGCGTCTCTCGAGCAAATTACGGCTCAGCAACGCGACGCCGAGCGCAACGTCTTCTCCGCGACGCACCGTCACGAGCACATGCAAACCGAACTGGCGCGCCTCGGCCTCGAGCTGACCCTTTGCCAGAACGAGCTTCTGCGCCTCCGCAAGGACTCTGAAGACGCAAGATTGCGTGCCGAGCGCGCGAAAAATCAACACGCTGCCGCGGCCGTCAGCCGCGCCGAGGCCGAGGCTGAGAGTATCCAACTCGTTGAAAACCTCGCGCAGCTTCGTAGCTCGATTCACACCGAACAGAACGAACTCGCCACGGCACGGGCCGAACTTGCCGCTCTCAATGAACGGCTTTCCGCCGCCGAAGCTCTTGCCGAGCGCTTGCGAGAGGAACGGACGGAGCTCGATCGGCGCGAAGCCACGCTTCGCCAGCAACAATCCTCGATTTCGGATGAGACGGCGGCTCTCTCCAAACAAAGTGAAGAGCTCGCGCAACAACTAGAAGGACTCCGCGGTGAAAAGCTTCGACTCGAAGTCCGCCAGCGCCAACTCGAGCAGGAGTGGGACAGCGGCCGCACGCGTGTCACGCAAATGGAAGATCACCTGCGCATGGGCCGTCAATCTCTTCAGGAACTTCGCGAGCAGCGCAGCCACGCGGAAATCGACCGCGCACGCAATGATTCAGACCGCCAGCACCTTCGCGAGACCTGCATGACCGAGGTCAACGCACAGCCCGAGGACCTCATCGCCACCGAAGCTGCGTTTATGACCGGCGAAGAGCTCGCCGCTGCGGAAACGAACTACCGCGAAATGAAGCAGCGTATCGAGGCCATGGGCCCCGTCAATATGATGGCTCTCGAAGAGTTCAATGAGTGCGAGCAACGCTTCATCTTCTTGACGCGCGAGCGCGACGACCTCCTCCAATCCATTGCTGACACACAGCAGGCCATCGCCGAACTCGACCAGGTGTCGCGCGAAAAATTCGAACAGGCCTTTAACTCGATCAACAGAAATTTCTCGGAGGCTTTTCACACCATCTTCGGCGGCGGCATGGCGGAAATGCGCTTGACCGAACCCGACAGCTCCGGTGACGCCGGCATCGACGTAGCGGCTTCGCCCCCAGGCAAGCGCATGCAAAACGTTCTCCTTCTCTCCGGCGGAGAAAAAGCCATGACCGCGCTCGCCCTGCTCATCGCCATCTTCCGCTACCAGCCCAGTCCATTCTGCATATTGGACGAAGTGGACGCGCCCCTCGACGAAGCCAACGTTGGCCGTTTCACCCGCCTCGTCGGCGACATGAGCGGCCAAACACAATTCATTATCGTCACCCACAATCGCAAGACCATGGAGACCGGCTCCGTCCTGTACGGGGTCACCATGCAGGAGCCCGGCGTCTCGAAACTCGTTAGCGTCCGATGGGAAGGCAACGAAGCGCCTGCCCCCAAACAAAAAGCGGCCTCGGCCGCCTAAAGAGGGCACTCCAAACCTTCAGACCGAATGGTTCGCTTGTTCCTTGTATGTTCTCTCTTGAAACAAGAGTCGCCACATCGCAAATTTTTCAGGATAATTTTCTCTACCTACTGCTTTCCCTCTGCAAGGCGCTGCGCTAGAATGCTCCCCACCTTTAGGGAGAAACTTTTCTGTGGCTGCGAGTCCCGTGAGTCGCATTATTCAAGAAACGCATTTCGCCGGTCTCACTCCCTCGGCGCGCGGAAAAGTCCGCGATATCTACGATCTCGACGATAAGCTGCTCATCGTCGCCACGGACCGGCTCTCCGCGTTCGATGTTATCCTTCCGACGCCCATTCCCGATAAAGGCCGCGTCCTCACGCAGCTTTCGCTTTTCTGGTTCGACCTGCTGAAGGATGTCATCCCTAACCACGTTCTCAGCTCCACGGACTTCCCTGTCCCATTCGACGCCTATCGCGACGATCTCGCGGGCCGCTCCATGGTTGTGCGCAAGACGCAGCCTCTTCCCATCGAATGTGTTGTCCGCGGCTATGTTTCCGGCTCTGGCTGGAAAGACTATAAAGCCACTGGAAAGATCTGCGGCATTGCGCTCCCGGCAGGCTTGCGCGAATCCGATCGCTTGCCGGCGCCCATCTTCACTCCTGCCACCAAGGCCACTTCCGGGCACGACGAAAATATTTCCTTTGACCAGGCCGCCTCCCTCATCGGCAAGTCGCTCGCCGAACGCGTCCGCGCCGTCAGCATCGATCTCTACCGCCGCGCCGCTGCCTACGCCGCGCCCCGCGGCATTCTCCTCGCCGACACCAAGTTCGAGTTCGGCCTTCTCCACTGCGCCCTCGACTCTCCTGAAGCAGTCAACTCCCTGATGTGGATTGATGAAGCGCTCACTCCAGACTCCTCCCGCTTCTGGTCCGCCGCTCAGTACAATCCCGGCGGCCCCCAGCCTTCTTTCGACAAACAGTTTGTGCGGGATTACCTCGAGCGAATCCGCTGGCCAAAAACCCCGCCTGGCCCGGAGCTTCCGCCCGACGTTGTCGCTGCCACGCGTGCCAAGTATCGGGAGGCCTATCGCATCCTGGCGGGGCACGAGCTTGATCAATAGTTTCATATCGGCCCAGCACAATTTCTGCGGAGCGTGCGATCGTGAAAGATCAACTCGAGGGGCTTGTCAGTCAAATGGTGGACCGTGGCATTTTGTTTGACGAGGCGGTAGGAGAATTCGAGAAGCGCTTCATCAAACGCGTCCTGGACCGCACCAACGGCAACCAGTCCCGCGCCGCACAGGTCCTCGGCATTCACCGCAATACCCTGAGCCGGAAGCTCGACGAATACAAGCTCAGTTCAGGGAATCACCGCTCCCGCTGACACCTTCCACCACTTTTGCCGGCTTGTTCCAGGCATCTCCAACAGAGATAAACTCGCGCACAATAAAAAACGGCTCCCCGGCAGCGCCGGAGAGCCGTTCGCAAATTGTATCCTGCCTAGTTGCTCTTGCCTCCCGAGGGTTTCTTACGCACCGGCTTTTTGGGCGCGCCCTTTTCCTTCGGAATATCGTCCTCGTTCACTTTGACCTTATCCCAGTGCAGCATGAACGCCGGGTCCGGATCATAAGTCACCAGCGTCCCTGTGAAGTGAATCGCGCTGTCTTTCTCCACGCGAGACACATCCGGCTGCCCGGCTACTTTCACGTCCATGTTCGCCGTTGTTGCCGCTTGAAATTCTGCGTCGCTGGTCACGAAGGCAATCTTGAGCCCGATCGGATCGGCCGCCGTCGCCCCCGGAGCAATCTCAATCACCTTGCCAGGCACGCCGGGAAACTCCAGCCCGCACGCCGCCAGCCAGGTGACTTTTGATTTATCTCCGCCTGCCTTCAGCTCCTCCACTACAGATTTGATGGTCATGTCTTTCCGCACCGCATCCAGGTCCGCGCTGCTCGGGAGGTTGTAGCTGGTCGGGCGGTCCGCCGAACTGCCTGCAAGTTGCAGCAGTTCAGCCAGCTCCGCATCGGTCAAGTTTTCGCAGGCGGCCTGCTGGTAGTTCACGATCAACTTTCGCAGATAGTCCTTCACCTTCTTTGACTGCGCCTCCGTGGAGCCTTTCGCTGTCACGGCTCGCGCAATCGCCCAGAATGCATCCATATGCTGCGGCGGAGTCATCGCTTCATACGCGAGACCCAGCCGGTAGCTCGTGATTCCGTCGTCCGGAGTCAGCGCCAGCACCGTCTTATAAAATTGGATCGCGGACGCGTAGTCCTTTTGCGACATCGCGGCCTGTGCAGCGGTCCCATTGAAATAAACCTGAATCTGCTTTTTCTGCGCATTAAACGCATCATCGGTCATGCTGTCCGGCTTCTTCACTTCATCTAGTGCCTTTAGCCCGGCCGTCGCTGCAGCTTGAGCCGCCTTCGCATTCGCGGGAATGCTCCCCCACGCTGGATCGGATGCGCTCAGCGCGTTATACGCAAATGCGTGCGCGTACAGCGCCGGATATTGTCCCACGGCGTCGAGCTTGCTTCCCAGCCCGATAACCTTGTCCGAGTATTCGATCACTTTCTGATAATTCTTCAGGTTGCCGTAAGCCTGCACATACAACGGATAAACATAGACAAGCAGTGCGGAACCCGGATACTTCGAGACAAAATCATCCAGCAGCTTGACCTGTTGCGCGGGGGCCTTTTCTGCGGCTGCCGCCTGATACGCGTTGTACTCCGGCATCGTGTACGGCTGTTTCCCCGCTGCCGGGTCTTGCGCTCCGCCAGCCGCTTGTGGCTGCGCCACCGCGCTCAGCCCGTTTCCCAGAATCAGACATAGCGCCGCGACAATCGCGAGGCCTGCCATTTTGCGTGTTCCACTCATTCCCACTCTCCTCGCCCAAACTTCAAACCTGGATTTTTTCGTGCCGGTCTCATTCGCACTGCATCTGCCGGAAATTGCGTCGGTTCCAAAACCTGGGAATTATAGGAAAAGCTCCCGTCGCTCCGCAAGCCGTCAAGATATGAAATTGTAAATGCCTGTGGAAGCATCCCAACGGACTGCAAGTTTCTCTCCGTCTTCCCAACGCACCTTCGAGGATCCCAAGCCGTGAGGGAACTGCTTAGACTCCTGAATGGTAAGATGAGTTTCGCACAAAATGGGTGGCCTGCACGAGGAAGAATTCAAATGGCTCAAAAGGCAACTATCGATTCACCACTCGGCGAAATTCTCGCGCTCTCCGGCGCTGTCGCCCTCGTCACCGGGGGCAACCGCGGCATAGGCCGCGCCATCGCGCTTCGCCTTGCCAAACTCGGCGCCGCCATATCCATCTGCGGCCGCGACAAAAGCGCACTCTCCGCTACCGCGTCGGAGTTGCAGAAATCAGGCCGGCCGGTCCTTTCACAAATCGCCGACGTTTCCCGCTCTGCCGAAGTAAGCTCACTCGTGGATAAAACCCAGTCCACGCTCGGTCCAATCTCCATCCTTGTAAACAATGCCGGAATCGGACTGTTCGGCCCCGCCCACGAGAAAACGGAAGCGGACTGGGACCGCGTCCTCGACACCAACCTCAAGAGCGTCTTCCTGGTTTCTCGCTACGTCGCCCCCTCCATGATCCAGCGTGGCGCGGGCGATATCATCAACATCAGTTCCCTTGCGGGCCGCAATGCCTTCGCCGGCGGCGGCATCTATTGCGCCTCTAAATGGGGATTACAGGGCCTTTCCGCCTGCATGGCCGAAGACCTTCGCGAATATGGCATTCGCGTCAGCGTGATCTGTCCCGGCAGTGTCGCCACAGATTTTTCCACGCGCGGCTCGAAAGACCTTTCTAAAGTTCTCTCCCCGGATGACGTGGCCCACGCTGTGGAAATGATCGTCACCCAGCGTCAGCAAAGCTTCCTCAGCGAAATCCATCTCCGGCCGCTTCGCAAACCCTAAGTCGCCGGTTTCCTCGCTCGCCAATTATTTCCTCTTGACATTAGTTGTCATAACGACTATTGTACCGGCATGAGTCGCCGCACTATTCCCCATCCCGCTCTTCCCGTCGAGGACCGCCTCTTCATCTCCCTCCAGAAAACCGCGGATTCCCTCGGCCTCGAAGCTGAGCAACTCCTCAAGCCCCATGGCCTCACCGGCACGCAGTACAACGTCCTCCGCATTCTTCGCGGCGCCGAGCCCGATGGCCTCCCTTGCAGCGGCATCGGCGACCGCATGATTTCTCACGACCCGGACATGACCCGGCTCCTCGACCGCATGGAGAAGCGCGGCCTCATCACCCGCGCGCGCCAGACCAATGACCGCCGCGTCGTCAAAACCCGCGTCACCTCCGCGGGCCTTGCTCTTCTCAAAAGTCTCGATCATCCTGTTCGCGAGCTTCACAAGCGCCAGTTCCACCATATCCCTGCTGCGCGCTTGAAGTCTCTCGCCGGGCTGTTGGAGGAAGTCCGCGCTCGCGGACCGCAATAAACGCTACAAACTCTATGTCTGCCTACACGCAGCTCGCACTTAAGGAGGAAACACCTATGGGCCAAATTTTTGCTCGCATCGCACTCACCGCCGGGCTCGCCGCGGCCATTTCTCTGCCGGCCGCCGCGGCTACTTCCGACTGGCAAATTGACCCCGCGCATTCGTCTGCGCAATTTGCGGTTAAGCATCTGGCGATTTCCACGGTTCGCGGCGCATTTACCAGCGTAAAGGGCGCCGTCCAATTCGACGACAAGGACATCACCAAATCGACCGTGGATGTCACGATTGACGTCAACTCCGTTGACACGCGCGTTCCGGGACGCGATAAAGACCTCCGCAGCGATCATTTTTTCGATGTCGAGCACTACCCGACCATAACTTTTAAGTCCAAGAAGGTCGAACAAGTCGCTCCCGGCAAACTCAAAGTTATCGGTGACCTGACCATTCGCGGAGTCACGAAAGAAGTCGCTCTAGATGTCGATGGCCCGAGCGCTCCCATCAAGGATCCCTGGGGCAATCAGCGCATCGCTATCAACGCCACCACAAAAATCAACCGCCAGGATTTTGGCGTGAAATGGAATGCCACTATGGACAACGGCGGTGTCGTCGTTGGCGACGATGTCGCCATCACCATCGACGCCGAAATGGTTCAGAAGGCCGCCAAGTAACATATCCAGAAAATTAAAACTCCGCGCGGCCGGTTCGAACGCCCAGTTTCCGCTTCGTTCCGGACCGCGCGAAGTAACCAGGCAAAGGAAGTTAGGGTACTAACGGAAGTGAAGTAGTGAGTGTCCGCCGATTCTGCGAAGGTATCCTGCGCGCGCTTCTCTTCATCCAATGCCTATGAATTCAAATGGAGTTATCCGTGTTAAAACCAGCTCCCACAGATTTTCCTGTCAACGACCACATTCGCAATCGCTGGAGTCCGCGCTCCTTCGCCGATAAATCAGTCGACCCCGTGGTTCTCGCCAGCCTCTTTGAGGCCGCGCGTTGGGCTCCTTCCAGCAACAATGAGCAGCCTTGGGCTTACCTTGTCGCCACTAAAGATGACCTGGAAAACTTCGCGAAAACTCTCAGCGTCCTGGTGGAATTCAACGCGGGCTGGGCCAAGAATGCTCCCGTGCTTGCCCTCGCCGTCTCCCGCCTCACCTTCCAGAGCAACAACACGCCAAATCGCAACGCTTTCTACGACACCGGAGCCGCCACTGCTATGCTAAGCGTAGAAGCCACCGCGCGAGGTCTCGTCGTTCACCAAATGGCCGGCTTTGATCCCGCCAAGGCCAAACAGCTATTTGAGATTCCAGTCGACTGCGAGCCCATCGCCGCCATCGCTATCGGCTATCCCGGAGATCCGGCCTCGCTTCCTCAGAAATTGCATGACCGCGAGGTTGCGCCCAGAACACGCAAGCCTTTAGCCGAATTTGTCATGTCGGGCCGCTGGGGGCATACTTCTCCTATCGTCTCTCGATAGCCGGTCACAAAGGACCCAACCCGCCCAAATGCATCGCACCGTCGAATTCCTCCTCCATCACGGTTATGTCGTCTTGCTCGCCTGGGTCTTCGCGGAACAGAGCGGTGTCCCCGTCCCTTCGATTCCGCTCCTGCTCGCCGCGGGCGCCCTCGCGGGTTCCCACCAGTTAAATCTGGTTGCTTCGCTCTTCATCGTCACGTTTGCCGCGGTCTCCGCCGATTCCCTCTGGTACCAGCTCGGCCGCCGCAAAGGCATCAAAGTTTTGCAATTTCTCTGCAAGATCACCATCGAGCCCGACTCCTGCGTTCGCCGCACTGAAGGAGTTTTTTCCAGGCAGGGAGCTCGATCCCTTATTCTTGCCAAGTTCCTTCCGGGCCTCAGCACGGTCGCCCCTCCGCTCGCGGGCATCTTCCACATGCGCCCCCGCCGTTTTCTGCTCTTTGATGCCGCTGGCTCTTTTCTGTGGGCCTCCACTTTCCTGGGTCTAGGTTACGTTTTCAGCGGACAGATCGAGCGCATCGCGGAACATGCAGCTTCTCTCGGCGGTTGGCTCGTCGTCATTCTCGTTGGCGCGCTCGCCTCCTATCTCGGTTACAAATTCATCGCCCGCAGGCGCTTCCTCCGCGAGCTACGCATCGCACGCATCACCGTCGAGGAATTGAAGCACAAGCTCGACTCGGGGGAGGATTTGGCCATCGTTGATCTTCGTCATTCCATGGATTTCGAAGCCGATCCTGAAACCATCCCCGGCGCGTTCCGCGTGGACGCAAAGGAACTCGAAGACAAAAATGAGCTATTGCCCCGCGATCGCGAAATCATTCTTTATTGCACTTGACCAAACGAGGCTACCAGCGCCCGTGTGGCGCTTCTCCTGCGAAGACGGGGCATCACCCGCATTCGCCCCCTCGAGGGCGGCCTCGAAGCCTGGCGCGAACGCGGCTACCCCATGGCCAACGTTAAGCTAACTCAAATTTCATCTTAGAATCGGCCTTACAGCCGTGGCAGCACAATCCCACCCTGCGCCTGATACTTCCCCTTCTTATCTTTGTAGCTCACTTCGCAATCTTCGTCCGACTCGAAGAACAGCACCTGGCAAAGCCCTTCATTCGCATATATTTTCGCAGGCAGCGGCGTTGTGTTGCTGATCTCCAGCGTCACAAATCCTTCCCACTCCGGCTCGAACGGCGTCACGTTCACAATGATTCCGCATCGCGCGTACGTTGACTTCCCCAAACAAATCGTCAACACATTCCGTGGTATCCGGAAATACTCCACCGACCTCGCCAGCGCGAAGGAATTCGGCGGAATAATGCACACTTCTCCCTTGAACTCCACCAGCGACCTTGGATCGAAATGTTTCGGGTCCACTATTGTCGAATTCACATTTGTAAAAATCCGGAAATCGTCCGCCACTCGGATGTCGTAGCCATACGACGATACTCCGTAGCTGATCACTCCTTCGCGCACCTGCCGGTCCGTGAACGGCTCTATCATTTTATGTTCCAGCGCCATCTTGCGGATCCACCGGTCTGGCTTTACGGACATCCATTCCTCCTAAATTCAACTCTTGAAACTTGAACTCTCGTCCTCACCTGTTTGCTGTCGGCTGTTAGCTGTCGGCTCTCAGCCTTTCATTTTTTCGTTCTCAGCTATCGAGACCGGACTCCTGCAACGGTGTCAAAAGGGAACACAGTGTAGTTTACCCATCCCGTCTTGACAACCTGCCGCGCACCCTCTAGCATTTGCCAAAGAAGCGGGAGGCCCGTGTGATTAAGCTGGATATTGTCAATGCGGTTGTCGCCAAAACTCTCATCAGCCGCACCAAAGCCGAGCAGGCCGTCGAAACGGTTTTCGAATCCCTTAAGCAGGCCCTCGGCCGCGGCCAGCGCATCGAGCTTCGCCGCTTCGGCGTCTTCAGCGTCAAGCCCCGCAAGACCGGTATCGGCCGCAATCCCCGCACCGGCGAAGAAGTCAACATCCCTCCCGGCAAAGCCGTCCGCTTCAAACCCGGTAAAGAACTCCAGGGCATCGAAGCCGACAAAAAGACGTAGCGTAGTCCTCAAGACCAGTTAGCTCTGTATACCCCCAAAGCTTGTATTGGCACATTCCCGTCGTCCCTGCTACTTTCTACAGATAGGACCGCTTGAGAAGATGATGCCTATAGGTCTTCTTCTGTAAGGAGAACAAATTTATGAAATGGACGCCTGGTGGCGAAAGCCAAGACATCGAAGACCGTCGCGATGAAGGCGGAGGTGGCGGCTTCCAATTCGGCGGCAGGCATATCGGAATCGGTGGCGCGCTTATTCTCCTGATTCTCAGTTTCATTTTCAGGACCAATCTTTTTACCTTGCTTGGCGGCGGGACTGGAGATCCCGGCACGGCGGTCAGCCAGCCGGACCCTGCTCGCGATGCCGCTGAGAAGCCACTCGTACAATTCGTGTCTTTCGTACTCGACGATACGCAGAAGACCTGGACGCAAATTCTGCCCCAGCAGACTAACACCACGTATCGGCACGCCAAGTTGGTGCTTTTCCGCGATAGCACTCAGTCCCGATGCGGCGGCGCTGCGTCGGCCACGGGCCCTTTCTATTGTCCAGGCGATGAGAGGGTTTACATCGATCTGGACTTTTTCGATGAGCTGAGCCGCCGCTTCGGAGCGCCTGGCCAATTTGCCCAAGCTTATGTTCTGGCGCACGAACTGGGGCATCACGTGCAGAAACTGATTGGAATCGAAGGCAAGGTGCATCAGCTTCAGGAAAGCAATTCACGCGAAGCGAATCCGCTCTCCGTGAAACTGGAACTTCAAGCCGACTGCTTTGCGGGCGTCTGGGCGCACTCTACGCAACAACGCGGCCTGCTCGAAAGCGGAGACGTGCAATCGGCGCTCGGTGCTGCGGCCGCCGTCGGCGACGACCGCCTGCAAAAAATGTCCAGGGGCCATGTCAGTCCGGAATCATTCACGCACGGCTCTTCCCAACAGCGTATGCAATGGTTCAAGGCCGGTCTGGATAACGGCACAATCGCGGCCTGCAATACCTTCGGCCAGTCCGAATAAGTCAACCGCGTAAATTCTGCCGGCGCTTCCCGGCCCACGCAGAAACGACCACCGCCCCCCGCACGCCCGGCAATCGCGCTTACCGGAGAAGTGAATTCATCCCGAAAACCACACGTCAGCCCGATGGAGCGACCAGTCAGATGTCCGGGTACGATACGAAAAACAACTCCCAGAGATTAAGTTAAACGCCGTGTTGATTTCACAATCCACGAGGCCTAGACTCAACCTGTGAACGTGAGGATGATGGCACGAAGGAGTTTTTATGCAATTTGCCAAAGTGCAGGGCGGCGGCCTTGCTGCGCTGGGACTCCTGCTTCTCGCACTGCAGGTATACATTCTTTTTTCTTCGACACGGCAGTCCGGCAGCCCCACCCAGGCTCCGGCAACTCCAACTCAGGGAGAACAGGTAACCAAGTTTGTCCCCGGGATCGTCGGCTTACTGGCTCTGGCTGTCGGAGGGTACCTGGTCCTGCTGCAAAGGAAACAGGGCAGCAATGAAGAGATTCAACCAGAAAAGACCAAAACCGGCCTTCCAATGTGACTGAATGCTTGACCGACCGAACCATATGTTGCAGAGGAGAATGGCGCGGTGAAGATGCAATCCTGCCACAGATTTTCAGATGTCCCTTCAGAGAGTGAATTCTCTTTCAGCGCCTGTTTAACCCAGTAACCGCACATGTCGCTTTTCGCGTGGATTGCAAGCCACTTCGAACTTGCCCGGACTATTTCGTCTCCGAAGCTGTTCTTGCCCTGTCCTCGGATGCGTTAAGACTTTTTCTGCGGGACCTTGGCACCTTTTTTGCGTGCCTCTGACAGGCCTATGGCAATCGCTTGTTTCCGGCTGGTCACTTTGCCTCCTTTACCTCCTGCGCCCGAGCGAAGTGTCCCACGCTTTTCTCGGTGCATGGCGCTCTTCACGCTTTTGCCAGCAGCCTTCCCGTATCTTGCCATCGCATTCCTCGTTCTGAATGTTGCCGGTTCATTCAGGAAGACTTAGCGGCTTTTGCCGAGTCGTCTGAAGTGTAGGACTGCGTAAACTCATCAACCTGCTTCTCCGCGGCATCCTTCGCAATTCCATAACGTTCCTGAATCTTGCCGACAAGTTGCTCCTTCTTGCCATTGATCACAGTCAAGTCGTCGTCAGTCAGCTTTCCCCATTTCGCTTTTATCTTGCCCATCGATTGCTTCCATTTGCCTTCGATTTGATCCCAGTTCATTTCAAACCTCCTTGGATGGAATTGCCGACTCCTACCTCCTGCTGCATTCGCAGCCAGGGATATCATCGCCAATCCTCCGACAAACTTCCGGCTGTCCATCGCGTTTGGACTCATGCGCCGGTGTGATTTTGAAAACACGAAGATGCTAGTTCGATCCACAATTCCGCGTCTGTTCAAGAACGCACACTTCCAGAATCAGAGAGGGACAGCCGTGTGTTGGGCAGGAATGCCCTGCAGATTCTGGCCGGCGGCTGACAGGTCTACAGGTGGAAAGGCTTTGGCCCGCGATGGACTCTAGCCCTTGTCTTGCCTAATTCCTGGTTAACGCTGCCAGGCACGAGCGCCAGATCGTGATAGATTCAGCTCCATTCTCCGTTTTTAAGCATCGCCGGAGCGACCGGACAATTTCCCATGGCACATACTTCCTTTTCGATTCCCCGACTAGTGCTTGTCCCGACACTCGTCACTCTCGGGGTCACGGTCCTGCGTCTGGCGGGGGAACTGCTCGGCTGGTCGAGTCCGTGGTTCGACAAGACGAATGGCTTGGTAGGGATCACTTGGATTCTGCCGCCGATCTTCGGATTCTATTTCGCGTGGAAGATATGGGAGCAAGGTGAGAGGATCGATCGCATCGGTCGCGCATTTCTTCTCGGCTTCCTGGGTGTAGTTTTGAACCAGTTGGTGGAGGCAACAGTCTTTCAGTATGCGGACATCAGCATTTACAGCATGCTGGTGATCCTATGGACAGTAGCGATCATCAGCGCTTACTTGCAGTATCTGGCATGGCCAGCTTTGTGCAGGACTCTGATCGCCTACGCGCTTGGGGCGAGGATTCCAGTCGTGGTCATCATGTTCTTTGCCCTGCGCGGCCATTGGGGCACGCACTATGATCGCCCGTCGGGACCCTTCACACTTAGCTTTTGGCCCACGTTTCTTTTGTTCGGATTCTTTGAAGAGTTAATCTACTGGGTGTCGTTCACTGTGGCCGTTGGCTCGTTGGCGGGAAGCGTAGCAGCAGTGGTGGCCAAGCGTCGATTGGGGGAGTCGCAATCTGCCTTGTGATCGCGGTCGATAAAACCGCAACCACGCATCTGGCATTCAGACTAGCTCCTGGTAAACGCGCTAATCGAAAACTTGCCGTCGAGCACGATGGAGTTTGGAGAATGCCTCGGTGTCGCCTTACTGATTAAACGAATAAGTCCATTTCACCGCGAAACGGGTTTCGCGAACTTGCGGAGGATTTGCCGGAGCAATGCTGGCGAATTGTGTCCCCATGTTGTAGATGATGTAGAGATCGCTGTCGGGCCGGTAGTTGTACCTCAGCCGAACATTGGCGCTGACTGCCTGTGCGTTCGACGTGTCCACCTGAATCAGGCTCGTGAAAGTTAGAAACCGGGTAAAGGAATAATTCCCCTGCAAGCTGGCCAGCACTACCGAGAAGTTCCCATTTGACAGCGGCAATCGAAATCGATCCCAGGTTTCCGAAGCGGAGATCGAGAACTTCGCGGTTGGACGATAGTTGCCCCGCACTCGAAATTCATTCAGTGTTCCGCCGTAGTACCCGCCAAACCT
>JBGPLB010000045.1:0-27380 GCA_041486245.1 Candidatus Acidiferrum sp. | reverse complement strand
TGATGCCGGATGCCATGCCCAAGCCGCTCGTGAGCAATCGATCTATCATGTCTCTGGAACTGCGTGCCGGATTGCTGGTGGCAAAGGAGCAGACAGACGAGGCGAAGAAATTCTACGCACAGGCCGCGCGGGAAGAAAAATCCCTAGGTTACCGTGAACCCCCGGCCTACATTCGGCCCGTCGCGGAAACCGAGGCGGAGGCGTTCATGACCGCCTCCGATTGGACCGGCGCAGAGGCCGCCTACGAAAAAGCACTCGTCGACCGACCTCGCTCTGGCTTCCCGCTCTACGGCATCGCGCTGGCAAGCGAACAAGCTGGCAATGTCGCAGCTGCCGCACATGAGTACGCGGACTTTTTGGCGGCGTGGAAATCCGCCGACTCTGATCTTCCGCAACTCGCCCATGCCCGCGCCTACCTCGCCTCCCACGGGACAGTCGCAGCCAGCAAATAGCTGGGGGCACTTCGATTCCCTATCAAGTGGGCAGATCCTGTTGCGAGGAAGCAGACAATCTGCGGGTATTACCAAGGATTTGACCCACCGCGCGTTTCGCGAGACCATGGAATTTTTGAGCGAGGTGAAAATCTGGATCTGGGGCTACAGGGACGCGTAGCCATCGTTGCAGCCGCCAGTAAAGGGCTTGGCCGCGCCGTGGCGGAGGAACTGGCGCGCGAAGGCGCCAGCGTCGCCATTTGCGCCCGCAACGCATCGGATCTCGAACAAGCTGCCGCCCTAATCCACAAATCCACCGGCCGGGAAGTCTTCCATCAAGCTGTCGATGTCACAAATCCCGGTTCGGTCTCCCAGTTCGTTACTGCCGTCGAAGAACGCTTCGGCCGTCTCGACATTTGTGTTACCAATTCCGGTGGCCCTCCGTCTAAATTATTCGTGGACTCGAATACGGAAGACTGGCGCGCTGCGGTTGAACTTCTGCTCATGAGCACGGTATTCTTCGCCAAGGAATCACTTCCGCGCATGCAAAAAAACAACTGGGGGCGCTTCATCACCATTACTTCCTCGGCCGTAAAGCAACCCGTTGACGGGCTCCTGCTTTCTAATTCCATACGCGCCGCCGTCACGGGCTTGGCGCGTACCCTTGCGAATGAATACGCCGCTCACGGTATTACCGTCAACAACGTTTGCCCCGGCTACACTCGTACCGCGCGCCTCGATAACCTTGCTGGCGCCATTTCCGCTCGCACAGGAGCTCAGCCGGAAGATGTCTTCGCCGATTGGACTCGCCAGATTCCCGCGGGCCGCATCGGCACGCCGCAAGAGTTTGCCGCCGTCGTTGCTTTCCTTGCTTCGGAGCGGGCCAGCTACGTGAACGGCGCTTCCCTCGCGGTCGATGGCGGCATGGTCAGGGGTCTCCTGTAGCGCGATGAGTCTCTCCCTGCGCCGTTTTCAACTATCGCTTCTGCCGGAAAATTTCGCGATTATCGGGCTTTCGCCCGGTGCGGACATTCCCGGGTGGGCCACGCAAGGCCCGTTTTTCTCAATAACGCGCACCAGCGAAGAGCTCTCGATCATGGTCGAGGAGTCGCGCGTTCCCGCAGGCGTGCAGTTTCAAGGAGGCTGGCGGGTCATCAAGGTCCAAGGCCCATTTATGTTGTCGGAAGTTGGCGTGTTGGCGGCTCTTGTTGGACCTCTTGCCGCCGCGAGAGTCAGTGTGCTGACGATCGCGACATTCGACACCGATTACCTGCTGGTGGCCTCCGAAAGTTTGGGCGTAGCCGTCTCCGCACTCGAACGAGCCGGACATTCATTCCAAAGGAGCCAATCCAATTGAACATCCACTTGTTTGCGTGTGCTTGGAGTTCGTGTCGCAAGCCGGCGCTCTGCGCCCTCGCCGGCGTGCTCACTATTCTGCTCGCCGCACTCCAGCTTCGCGCCGACGAGCCCTATGCGCGCAGCCGCGACTACGACTTGCAACACTCGCGCATCGCGCTCCGGTTCGATCTCGATCAGAAAAAAGTCATCGGCGACGTCACGCATACGCTCACCATCCTGCGGGACAGCACTCCGAATATCGTGTTTGACTCCGCGGGTCTCGTGATCCAAAGCGTGACCGTCAACAAATCCGCCGCCAAATTCGAGACCAAGGACGATAAGCTCATCATCCCGCTCCCTGCGGCGGCGCACTCCGGCGAAAAATTCGACGTTACCATTCGCTACGAAGCCAAGCCCACCAAGGGCCTCTACTTCATTCTGCCCGACAAGGACTATCCGGACCGCCCCAAGCAAGTTTGGACACAGGGCGAATCCGAGGACACGCGTTACTACCTTCCGACCTACGACTATCCGAACGATCGCCTCACGACGGAAACCATTCTCACCGTGCCTGATTCCTGGATTACCGTAGCCAACGGGAAGCTCATCAGTGTCTCCAACGCCGTCAAGGGAATGAAGAGCTGGACCTGGAAAGAGTCCCAGCCCAGCTCCACCTACTTAATCACCGTGGTCGCCGGCGAATTCGACGAGGTCAAGGACTCCTGGCGCGGCATGCCCGTCAACTATTACGCTCCCAGGGGCCGCGGCGACCGCCTTTCGATGAACTACGGCCGCACTCCCCAGATGATCGATCTCTTCAGCAGAAAACTCGGTGTCGACTACCCCTGGGAAAAGTATGCGCAATCCATGGTCGATGATTTCGTCGCCGGTGGGATGGAAAACTCCAGCGCCACGACCAACACAAGCTCTTCGCTCCGGCACTCCAAACTCGTTCCTGAATTTCCTACCGGCGAGGACGACCTTATCTCTCACGAGCTGGGCCATCAGTGGTTCGGCGATCTGGTCACCTGCAAGGATTGGGGCGACATCTGGCTCAACGAAGGCTTTGCCACGTTCATGGAAACAATTTGGAGTGAAGCGCACTTCGGCAAGGACCAGGCCGACTACGAACGGTGGGAGAACGCGCGCCAGTGGTTCGGGCAGAACAATCTCTTCAGTAAACCCATCGTCCGCCACGACTTCAACGATTCCGGCGAGTTCGACGGCAATGCTTACACCAAAGGCGGCTGGGTGCTTTACATGCTCCGCCACCAGCTCGGCGAAGACGCTTTCTATCGCGGCCTCAAGCACTACCTCGAAGTGAATCGCGGCAAAAACGTCGTCACCGCGGATCTTTCCAAAGCCATCGAAGAAGCCACTCACACCAACGTCGATCAGTTCTTCAGTCAGTGGCTCTACGGCGCGGGCGCTCCCAAGTTCGACTTGAGCTACAAGTACGACGATGCGAAACACGAAGTCGCGCTCACTATTAAGCAAACGCAAAAAGTCGAAGGCCGCGTCGGCCTTTTTCGCGTTCCCAGCGAAGTCGAAATCACCACGGCTTCTGGACCAAAACTTTTCCCTATTACTGTTTCCAAGGACTCTCAAGTCTTTACGCTTCCAACGGACTCCGCGCCGCTCCTGGTTCTTTTCGATAAGGGCGGCCACGTCCTCAAATCAGCCGAATTCCACAAAGAAAAAAAGGAGTGGTTCTATCAATTGAAGCACGACACCGAACTCGCTGATCGCGCGGACGCCGTCGCGGCTCTCGGGAAACTTAAAGTCGAGGACGATGTCGTCGCCGCCCTCGGCGACGCACTTCGCAGCGACAAAGCCTGGGGAATACGCGCCAATGCCGCCGACGCTCTCGGCCAATTAGGCGGGTCGTCCGCCTCCAAGCAACTCCTCGACGCCCTCGGTACTGTCACGGAACCCTGGGTGCGCAGTCACATTGTCTCGGCGCTCGGCAATTTCAAGGAGAATACTGCCATCGTGGCCAAGCTGAACTCCATCGCAGGCGATGATAGTTCCTACCGGGCCCGCGCCGCCGCTTTACAAGCGCTAGGGCGTCTCAAGGCGCCTGGCGCGCTGGCCACCCTCGATGCCGCCGTCGCTTCCAATTCTCCGGACGGGTTTCTGCGCAACGCTGCGCTCCGTTCCATGGGTTCTCTCGACGATGACAAAGCCGTGCCTCTGCTGCTCCAGTGGTCTGCGCTGGGCAAGCCCATCGATTCGCGAACTGCAGCTATCTCGAGCCTCGCTCATCTTCAGAAAGACAACAAGGACATCACCCGGCAACTCGCTTCTTATCTTAGCGAGCCGCATTTTCCTGTGCGCTTCGCGTCTATCTTTGCGCTCGGCGCCCGCGGCGACGATTCCGCCATCCCCGCTCTCGAAGCCCTGCTCAAGAGCGACGATCTCAGTATCGAAATGGCTCCGATGATCAAACGGCAGATCGCACGTCTGAAAAAGCCGGCGAGCGCGAAGGGCGCTGCTTCCGGCGAAGAAGGTGAGGAGGGCGAAGGAGCCGCGGGAGCATCAGCCGCAACCAATGATCAAGGCGCCGTCGCCAAGCGACTCGATAAACTGGAACAACTCATGCAGGAAATGAACGACCGCCTCAAGACCATCGAGACGCGCCTTCCTCCCCCAAAGTAGGGGCGGGTTTCTCGACCAGCTGCGCCAGACAACCTTCTTAAAAGTTTGCGGGGCGCAATCATTCGCGGCGCTCCCGCTCTCATGATCCTCTGCTTTCGGTTTTCGAGTTTCGGATTTTGATCCTCATGGCTCCGCCAACAAAATGCGCAAATCCCGCAAATTGTTCCCGGTCGGCCCCGTAACGATCGTATCTCCCAGCCTCGCAAAATAACTATACGAGTCGCTCTCTCGGAACATGTACCTGGCATTCAACCCAATCGCCCGCCCGCGCTCTAGCGTTTCTCCATCGGCCACCGCTCCCGCCGCCGGACTGTTGCCATCCACTCCGTCCGTCCCTGCGCTGAGCACCGCAATTCTTTTCCCCGCAATTTTTTTCACGCAAGCCAAAACAAACGCCGCATTCCTTCCGCCGATTCCTTTTCCCTTAACCGGCGAGCTCACCTCGCCATCCGCAATCACCGCCACGCGCTGTCCGGGATTCGCCTTGCGCACCGCTTCGAGCTGTTCCAATAAATATTGTGCCGCTTTCTCCACCGGCCAATCGTCCGTCGTGTTGTCACAGCACGCCAGAAAACCTTTCGCTTCCGTCGCGTGATGCGCGGGATGAAACAGATCATCAAGGCCAAGCAGAAGAGAAAAATGCGAATTGCAGAAGGCTGCGTCGCCCTCTTTGGGCGTCTCAGTCATTTTCTGCTCGCCTAGCCACTGCAAGAGTGCTGCCGGAAGCTTCTCTTGCAATGAATATTCCTCAATGACGCGTTTCACATCAGCGATCGTCGTTGGGTCGGGCAGTGTCGGCCCGGAAGCCAGAGCTGATTCCTTTCCAACGGGCACATCGCTCACCGCCAGCGTAATTTTCATCGCGTGCCCCGCGGCCACCGCCAATCTTCCGCCTTTCACCGCGGAAACATGTTTTCTGACGGCGTTCATCGCGTCGATCGGTGCGCCGCAGGTCACAAGCGCGCGATGCAATTTCCGGACGTCTTCGAGCGTCTGCTGCGGATCGAGTGGCAACTCCACCAGCGCCGAGCCCCCGCCCGATAACAGAAAAAACACCGCGGTCTTCTCGTCGCACTCTTTTAGCGATGCCAGAATCGCTTCCGCGGCTTTCCAACTCTGTTCATCCGGCGTCGGATGTCCGCCAACGAAATATTTCATTCCTTCCGCGGCCCGTGCCGGGGGCGTCGGCGCGGAAACAATTCCTTCAAATCGAACCTCTCCGTCCAGCAAACTCTCGAAGCCCCCCACCATCGCGTGCGCCGCCTTTCCGATCGCGATCACGCGCACTTTCCCAAACGCGCGCAGATCCACCGCCGCATCGTTCAGGCGCAAGACCGTTCCCTCGCGCCGCAGTTTCCTCTGCATTGCCTCGGGAATATCGATCGCCGAAATTGTTTCCTGGAAAATCCGGCGGGCAAGTTGCTTCAGTTCCGCCATAGGGGCGTTGCCGCGCTACCTCAACCGGCTTTCAGTGCTTCGGGATTCAGCATATTCGGCGGCCGCTGTCCCTTGAACAGCGCCACAACATTTTCCGCCGCCATGCACGCCATCTTCGTCCGGATTTCGATGGACGCCGACGCGATGTGCGGCGCCAGCACCACGTTTGGCATCTTTAGCCCCGGATGAATGAATGGCTCGTTCTCAAAGACGTCCAGCGCTGCCCCGGCGATTTTTCCGGTTTCCAAAGCGTGCACCAGCGCCGCCTCATCCACCACCGCTCCGCGCGACGTGTTGATTATGTACGCTGTCGGCTTCATCCTGGAAAATTTCGCCGCATCAAAGAGTCCTTGTGTTTCCGGCAGGAGCGGCACGTGCACACTCACGAAGTCCGCTTCGGCGAGCAAACTATTCATCTCGCGGCGCACCGCGTGCAGCTCTTTCTCGACTGCTCCGGGCGCCCGGACGGCATCCGCATAAATCACTTTCATCTGAAATCCGATGGCTCGCCGCGCCATCGCTCGTCCGATTCGCCCGAATCCCACAATGCCGAGCGTCTTGCCCCACACATCCGTCCCCACAAGCTGATCAAGGTCCCATCCCTTCCAATTCCCGGAGCGCGCCAGGGCATCTCCTTCCACCAGACGCCTCGCCACCGCCATCATCAGCGTCCATGCGAAGTCCGCCGTCGTTTCATCCAGTACGCCCGGCGTATTCGTGGCTATGACACCGTGCTTCGTGCACGCCGCCACATCGATATTATCGAACCCGACCGCCACGTTCGCTGCAATTCGCAATTCCGGCGCCGCGCTCAGCAATTCGAGATTCACTTTTTCCGTTAACAAGCACACCAATCCCGCTTTATCCTTCACTCTTCGAAACAATTCTTCCTTCGAAATCCGTTCCGGCTCGGTCCAATAGTCCACCTCGCAGCTCGCGTTCAAAATCTCCTGCGCCGCGGGAAACAGCGGCCGCGTCGCCAGCACTTTCGGTTTCGCCATCGTACTCCTCGTCCTGTTCTCAATAATTATCGGAAAATTACACTAACACACTCCGCCGCCATCATCCCACCAGGCATCCCTCTCAGGAAAAGCTCGCGGCTTTCGCCTCGTAGTCTAATTCCGCGGATTCTATCCCTCCGAAAACGTTTTCCCGTGCAGTCCGTCTATCTACAAAACGGAGGCTGCTCCCGTGAAACGTTTGCTCTTGCTCTCTACGCTCGCTTTCTGCTCCCCGCTTTTTGCCCAGGACGCCATGTTTCGCGGCAATCCGCAGCATACCGGTGTTTATCCCGGCCTCGCTGCCGCTCAATTCACTAAAATTAAGTGGCAGTTTCCGACAAAAGGCCAGGTTCTTTCTTCACCCGGCATCGCGGATGGCACTCTCTACGTAGGCAGCAGCGATCATTTTCTCTACGCGCTCGACGCTTCCAATGGCGCTCTCCGTTGGAAGTTCAAAACCGGGGGCCGCATCACCTCTTCACCCGCCGTCTCCGCAGGCCTCGTCTATTTCGGCAGCTTCGATAGTAATTTTTACGCCGTTGACGCCGCCACCGGACAGTTGAAGTGGAAGTTTACGACCGGAGGCGAGCGCCGCTTCGCCGCCAATCATCTCCATGGCGCGGAGCCCGCCGCAGAAACCATGCCGGACCCATTCGATTTTTATCTCTCGTCTCCTGTTGTCGCCAACGGGGCCGTTTATTTCGGCAGCGGCGACACGAACATCTACGCGCTGGACGGCGCCACCGGCGATCTGAAATGGAAATTCAAAACGGGCGACGTGGTTCATTCGTCGCCGGCCATTTCCGATGGCACGCTCTTTGCCGGCAGCTGGGACAGCTATTTCTACGCGCTCGATTCCGCAACCGGAAAAGAAAAATGGCGCTTCAAGACCGGGGACGATCCCAACATCCACAATCAAGTCGGCATTCAATCTTCCGCAGCGGTGGCAAACGGCGTGGTTTATTTCGGTTGCCGCGACTCAAAGTTTTACGCCGTCGACGCCGCCACAGGCAAACAGCTCTGGTTCTTTCCCAATAAGGGTTCCTGGGTCATCGCTTCACCAGCCGTCTTTGACGGCAAGGTTTACTTTGCTACATCCGATACGGGCTTGATCCACGCTCTTGACGCCAAATCCGGGGCTCCTCTTTTCTCGCTCGACAACAAGCATTGGCCCATGTTTTCGTCTCCTGCTATTGCCGGTGACACACTTTATATCGGCTCCCACGAAGGCAAGCTGCTCGCCATCGATCTCAAGGCTCAGAAATTTGCCTGGACGTTCGAAACAGATGGGTCCAAGGCAAACGGCTCCACGTTTACGAAGCCCGACGGCTCTCCCAAGTATGAGGCGGCCTTCTTCGACTTTTTCTACGATGACATGGTCTCAGGCGTGCAAAAAATGATGGCCGTCGGCGCAATTCTCTCCTCGCCTGCCATCGCGAACGGCACCATCTACGTCGGCAGCACCGACGGCAACATCTACGCTCTGAACTAGATCGATGAATCGCAGGGATCAGTTAGCCAGGGGCAACGGGCGCATCCGAGCGAAAGGCGGCTCGCTACCCGCAGCCGCACCTAACTTCTTCTAGAAAGTAACTTACAAACTATCGGAGAAGCTTTTCGAGGGCGTCACAACTCATCGCTCTCCGATTAAGTAGCGGCAACCTGACGGTCCCATCTTAGCTGAATGCGCGGCCCCGGCTGGAACATCGCAGCGCGCTCCCGCGCGATACGTCGCTGACCGGCCGTCCATGGTTAGCGTCAGCTCTCCGCGCAAAATGATGTGTGCTGCTTCCGTCTCATGCGGGTGCGTGGGATAAAATGCGTCCGGCCCATCCTCCATACACAGGTGTGGCCAAATCCTTCTTGCTGCAGCAGCTTTACCAGCTCCTTTTCGTCCATATCCGCATTCTACATCCCATCGCCCCCCGCAGGCCGCCACAAAACTGGTCCTCCACCTCCTTTACTTCCTCTACCTCCTTTACTTCCTCTACTTTCTTTACCTTCCGTCTCCGAACACGACAACGCCCCTTCCGCATTGATGGGGGCAGATGCGGAAAGGGCGTATCGCCTTCAGGAGAGAAGATCGCTGTTCTGCTCGCGCCCGCTATGGCTGCAATTTCCAGCGCAAGGTTGCGTTACTTAGTTGTCGCTCGGTGGTGGCGGAGGCGGCACCACTCCGCGCCCTCTATGGCCTCGCCCGCCTTCTTGCACGGTGTAATCGGCCGGCACGGTAAATAGCGCAGTTGCAGGCTCGGTCCTGTGGATGTTAGTCACCGTATAGGTTGAGGTCCCGAATCGAGGATCGCTCCGCGTGCTCTTCACCACCATCTGTAGTTCATCGGAGTACCAGCGTTCAGACACCATGACAATCGCTTTTACGTTTCCGATCTGCCCCGCCGGAATCGTGTGCGTATAGCGCGTTCCCGTGGCCGTCACGCCGCTAATCGTCTGGGTGCCGAGATCCTCCTGCTTCAAGCTTCCATCGGCCAATTGCTTCTGCAGACGGTTGTTCATTCTTTCCATCGGTCTCCCATTCGAGGAGCGCGCGGGACCAGCAAACGACATTTTCCTCGCGATCTTTCGGTCTGGATCAAGCGAATATCCCACGTTCGCCACGGGATCCTGGATCACGACGATGGACCGCGGCTGTCCCGGTTCAGCGAGAATTCCAACTGCCGAGAAGTTGACCTCTTTCCGGAACCGGCCCTGGCTGTCGCGATAGAGTGTGGTCTGCGTCTTCCTCGTAATGTTATTTCCGTCGGACAGACTCTGCGTGGACTCCGAGATAGCCACGGCGCTGAACGGCGCACCCGTTACGACCTTCCCACCATGCATGCCCTCGAAACCGAGCAATTCCATCCGCTGGCCGAATGGCCCGCCCTCGCCCGGCGCGCCTTCTTGCGTCATGAGCTTCATCTTTTCGGGCGGAGGCGGTGTTCCTTGCTGGGCCCAAGACACCCCCGCGGCCAAGAGCAATACTCCACACAGGGTCACACTCGTCCATGCTTTACGAATCATCTTACCTTCTCCTCTTCTCTCCCCATCCGCGTTGTTTTGTTCACCGCGGCAATCTCGTTTCAGTTCTCTTCCTGCGCCAGCCGCACGGCTTGCGGCAGCCCATCGTTTCCAACCAGCAAGTCCACCTGGATCCAGTCGCCCGCCTGCTGCTCATTCACCGGCAATCCCAGTACACCGAGCGACCCTCGCTGCATCCGCACGCGCAATATCGCGGCCTGTTCCGTTTCGTCCGGCAGAGTTCCCGGCAACGGCGTAAAATTTCCCAAATCATCTCCGCTCGAAAGGCCGGCAGAGAGAATGTCGGATCCTTGGTCCTGCCCTCCAGCCGCCTCGCCAGCCACTTGCGTATGTGGCGCCGCCATCTGTTGCCGCGCAATCTCGGCGCGCCGCGATTGCTCCCAATTACTAAGGCTCACAGCTCCGACAATCAATGCCGCAGCGGCCAAGGCCCAGCCCGCCACCATGGCTCCACGCCGCACTGCCGTAGTGCGATGCCGACTGCGAAACTCCTGTAGCAGCCGCATCTCCACTCGAGCGGGGGCGCCCGCATCCAGCGTTTCTTCACCTAATGCACGCAGTTCTTCTTTAGCCGCGTGCCAGGATTCCTGCAACGCCGCGCAGCGCGGGCAATGGCTCAGGTGCGCTAACGCGGCAGCTCTCTCGCCAGCGTCCAGCCCGTCTTCGCGCTCGATATCGAGTACGATCGCCTCAAGTTGTTCGCAATTCATTGCATTCCTTCCAAGCGATTCCAAGATTGCTTCACCTCGCCACTTTCATGCGCCGGGGCGCATCCCGCAACATCTCGAGCTTCGCCAGCAGCAGAGCGCGGCCGCGATGCAGCCTGGAACGTATCGTTCCAATTGGGCAACCAGTCAACTGCGCGGCCTCTTCGTAACTCATCTCTTCCAGTTCGCACATCACCACGGCCTCGCGAAATTCAGCCGGAAGCTCCAGCACGGCGGCTCTCACCTGGTGCATTCGCTCTCGCGTTTCCAACCACTTTGCGGGAGTAAAATTATCCCGCAAGACAATTCCCGCTCCGGTTCCGTCTTCGTTCTTCTCTTCCAGCGGAACCTCTCGAGGCATCCGTTCGAGATGTTTCATCACGCGGTTGCGCGCAATCCCAAACAGAAGCGCGCCCACGGAGCCGCGCGCGGGATCGTACTTTTGGGGTGCACGGATCAAGGTCATGAACACATCCTGCACAATCTCTTCCGCTGCCCAGGCGCTTCCCGTCATTCGCAAAGCAAACCTGTACAGTCCGCCTTGATGCCGCCGGTAGAGGAGTGCAAACGCCTCCTCATCGCCCTTCGCGGCACGCCGCAACAAAAGGACTTCGCTATCTTGTGTTGCGATCCTCGTCTCCCCTGTTACGGCGTCATTGCCTTTTCGAGGTGCGGCTTCGGCTTTCTCTCTTATTTCCTGCCCCGCCCGCAAAAAGTTCCCAATTCGGCGGAATCTTCCAGCCCGGCCGTCAATGGGTTTCGGTTGCATAGTAGGTTGGACGTGCGCGGCGCTCGCCCCGTGTCCGCTAAGGGTATCGCCTTTCAGGAGGCACGCTCAATGGAATCGGAATGAGGCAAAGCAGGCTTGGGCCCGCGGGAGGCCGCGATGCCGGAAATTACTCGAGCGACCTAGGACGATTGCTTGGGTCTGAACATGCGTGCTGCGACGCGCGTCACAAAGCGCCGGGGGACAAGTCTCTGCCCGAGCACTCCGAGATAATTTCCCAGCCCCGAAATCACATAACTCTTGCCGGCCGCGAGCGCGCGCAAGCCGGTTCCCGCCACTTTTTCCGCGGTCTCTCGATTCGCCTTCGTGGCAGCCACATGCGCCTGGCCGGCCACTTCTGCAAATTCCGACTCTGTCGACCCAGGGCAAAGTGCGCAAACCCGCACACCGTAGGGCTTCATCTCTTCCGCGAGTCCTTCCGCAAATAGCAGGTCGAAGGCTTTTGTCGCGGCATACGTCGAAATGTACGGAACGCTTTGAAACGATGCGGTAGAGGCAACGATCAGCACGTAGCCGCGCCGCCGCGCCACCATTTCCGGAAGGTACAGCCGCGTCAGATGGACGACAGCGGCGCAATTCACCTGGACCATGTCCGTGAGCCTGCGCGTCTGGACCAAGGGAAGTTCGCCATACGCGCCAAATCCGGCATTGTTGATGAGCAACTCAATTTCAATTCCTTGCTCCGCGGTGAATTGAAATATTTTTGCCGAAACGTCTCGTTCTGTCAGGTCTGCCACGAATAGTCTTGTCTGGATTTTGTGCGCTGCACCAAGCTGTTGTGCCAGCTCTTCCAATCGCTCGCGCCGCCGGGCAGTCAGAACGAGGTTTGTTCCGCCGCGAGCCAATTCCTCAGCCAGCGCTCTGCCAATTCCCGCGCTCGCTCCCGTAACCAGCGCCCATTTTCCGGACCAAGGTGTCATCGCGTACTTCTCCCGAATACACACTCAGCGTATCACGGTGTTATCGATGAATTGATTTTCTGGCGGACCCTCTAGCAGGGGAAGAAGAAATTATTGGAATGTGGGGGGCGCGCAGGAACCAGCGACCTTTGCGAGAACATTTCGGACTACTCGATCGCAGCGCAAGCCCATGAATGGAAACGCATCCTTTGCATTTGCACCCACGCGGGCGAGAAGCCACGAGCGAACCATTCCGTGGCCGCGGTGCAACCGAACCTTCACATTTTCTTCGGTGAGACTCAGAGCGTCCGCAGTCTCTGCGGTGCTCAATTCTTCAACGTCTCGTAGCACCAGCACCGCGCGGTACTGTTCAGGAAGGTCAAGAATAGCCTCTTCCAATAGCTGGCGGAGTTCCGCTCGAGTAGTTATCTGTTCGGGATCAGGAGAGGTTTCAGCCATATTTAGTCCGGCTCCACCTACAATCTCGGAATCTTCCAATTGGTCGATTCGACCCCGCTTCCGAAGTCGGAACAAACCTTCATGCACAGCAATTCGTGTGAGCCAAGCCGAGAACGGTGCGCGGCCGGCAAATTGTCCCAGGTGCTCGTACGCGCGGACATAGGCAGCTTGCATGACGTCCTCCGCTTCCCCGTCATCGCGCACTATGGCACGCGCAACACGATAGAGGCGCTGGTTGTACCGCCGCATGATGATTTCGTACAAGGCAGTGTCTCCCGCCCTCACCCGGTCAACGACCTCCTCGTCGGTCCACCTTTCGGCGCCGGCCTTTTCCAGGATTGCAGTGGTTTCCATGGCTCTCCTACTATAGAGCAGCCGCAAAGAAAAAGGTTACAACCAGCCTTCCCGAGCAACCCGATTCAGGGCAAACAGTCGCGCCCGTATCCTGCGGTCGAGGTTGGTGTTGAGAAAGAATCTTTGTAACCAAACTTCCCCTTGAAGCTCACTTAGGCAGGGGCCAATAATGCAAAACTTCGATAGCCGCCTCAATGCCAGCTGGTGGGCGTTGAGACTCGGCGTAGGACTCGGACCAATCATTGCGGGCGTGGACAAATACTTCAACAAGTTGACTGATTGGGGGATGTATCTCAGCCCTCTCGTCACGAAAGTTGTTCCAGTCAGCGCGACAACGTTCATGCACGTGGTTGGCGTTATCGAGGTCATTGCTGGCCTTGTTGTCTTGAGCCGTTGGACAAAGATTGGCAGCTACGTCGTCATGCTGTGGCTGCTGGGCATTGCCGTGAATCTGCTAACCACCGGAATGTTCTACGACCTTGCCGTTCGGGATGTAGAGATTGCGGTGGGGGCGTTCGCCTTGTCGCAACTCACGGCGGTGCGCGAGGCACAACTTAAGACAACGAATGGCGGTAAGCAGCAAGAAGCACGCAGTTTGCTGTAGAACTGGTCGACGATCAAAAATAAGACTCACATGGAGGAAACTGTGCGAAAAATCAGGTATCTCGTAATCCTGGCCCTGTTTGCGCTGCCGGTATTGGCTGCTGCTGAAACTTACAAGAACGTTCCGGTCGTGGACGTGAATTGCTCAGCGAAAGCGGCTGCCGCTCCGGACTCGCATACACGCGCGTGCGCCCTGAAGTGCGCGGCCAGCGGTTTCGGCATCATCACCCAGGACAAGAAGTTCATTAAGTTCGACGCGGAAGGCAACACGAAGATCACCGAAGCTCTCAAAGGCTCCGAGAAGAAAGACCACCTGCGAGTCGACGTCAGCGGAGACGTGGAGGGAGATACGCTGAAAGTCACTTCCATCAAGTTGTTGTAGGCTGCCCTGAAAGGGGCCGCGCACGCAGCGTGATGCTCTCACCGTGCTGCGTGCGCGGTTTGCGTCAATCCCGCATCCTCGGCGGCGACGCGCGCGATGACGGACCAATCCTTATCCTGATTGCCGCGTGCCATGGCGGTGATGAAGCGATCGCGTACTACGCTCGCAATAGGCATTGGAACGTTCGCGGCTTCCGCGGCTTGCAACACGAGGCGAACATCCTTCAGTCCCAGCGGAAGCAAAAACCCGGCTGGCTCATGCTTGCCTTGAACGATCAAGTCGCCGTAGGTCTTGTAGATTGGCGCAGGGAAGAGACTGGCCGTCAAAAACTCAAGAAGGGCGGCTGCATCCACCCCGGATTTTCGCGCGAACGTCAAAGCCTCCGCCAGCGATTCGAGCACCGTCGCAATCAGAAAATTCCCGGAGAGCTTGACGACGTTCGCCAGAGATGGACGCTCGCCAGCCACGAACAACTTCGGTCCCAATGCCTCAAAGAGTGGCCTGCACATTTGGATCAGGGCGTCCGCTCCGGCAACGACGACGGCAAGACGGCCCGCTTCTGCCGCCTCGGGGCGCCCGAAAACAGGCGCTGCCAAATAACCCTGCCCCGCTTTTGCATGCGCGGCTGCAAGCCTATCGCTCAAGGCTACGCTGACAGTGCTGAGAGAAACGTGCATCGCGCCGCGCGGGAGCGACGCCAAAATTCCATCCTCGCTGAACACAAGACCTTCCAGCGCCGCATCATCCGCAACCATCGTAAACAGAACTTCGTTCCGGCACGCCTCAGCCACAGTAGCCGCGACAATCGCGCCGTCCGCGCGCAGCGCCTCGGCCCGCTCCCTCGTCCGGTTGTATACCGTGACGCGGTGCCCGGCGCGCAGCAGACTCTTCGCAATTCCAGAGCCCATCCTTCCAAGACCGATCAAGCCAGCTTCCATGTGCGATGCCTCCACATTTCTACATTCAAATCGGAGTATTTACGCGGCGGTGTTCCCATTGCCGCATTCAAGTCCCTGCGGTTTCGTTGGATTCATGGGAGTCCTTCGAGGGTGCATCTTTTGTGGGTGGCCAGACCGCGTCGCGAACGTGTTCTCCTCCCCGCTTGATGCGGTCCATGAGCCGCCGGGCCCAAACGAATTCTGCCGCCAGCAAGCCCAATCCGAGAAAAATTACCACCCACCCCGGCCCCGGAGTGACCAGCATCACGACGCCGATCAACAAAAGCGTGAAGCCGCCCACGATTCGGGAGAGGCGGCGGACTTGTTCTACGGTGCGAAGGATCATGGGTCTCTGCGGATCCGAGCTTTTCGGGTGGAGGGAGGTCTAAGCACCGATGAGCTTCCCTTTCATGTTGAACTCTTCGCCGATTCCGCGCAAGACCACAGTACTGTTTTGCACACTAGATTGGCTTAGCGATTACCGCGACGGGAGAAGGGTATACGCATGCGAGACGATGCAAGAACTGGCGGAGAGGGTGGGATTCGAACCCACGGTACGGTTCCCCGTACGCTCGCTTTCGAGGCGAGTACTTTCAACCACTCAGTCACCTCTCCGCGGCCGTTCTAATCTCAATCGTAGCAAGGGTTCTGCTTTCCGGCAATGCGGCTTGACCAATGCTGCCATCACACCGATGCCGTGCGTTGATATTGCAAGTGAAATTCCGCTGAGAAACTCCAAGCAACTTCAATCAAACAGCTGACGGCCTTCGGGATAGCCAGCCGAGCCACGCCGCCAGCTTCACCGGCGCGCCGCGAAAAAGGATTGCAGGATGGAGGCGCAGTCCTCGACGAGGACTCCGGGCATGACCTCCACTTGGTGATTGAGGCTGGTATTGCTGAGAACCTCGAAGCAGGAACGGACTGCGCCACCCTTGGGGTCGTCTGCGCCGTAAACCAGGCGAGGAATGCGGGCCTGGATGATCGCTCCGGCGCACATGCTGCACGGCTCAATGGTGACGTAAAGAGTTGTGCCGGGCGTCCGATAGTTCTGGAGTAGGCGGGCTGCTTCACGAATCACGAGGATTTCGGCGTGGGCAGTGGGATCGCAGTCACGGATCGTACGATTGCCGGAGCGCGCCAGGATTTTGTCGCCGAGGACGATAAGCGCGCCAATGGGGACTTCGCCGGCGGCGGCAGCCGCGCGCGCTTCTTCGAGGGCGACATGCATGAAGGAAACGTCGGCGTTCATGGTAATCCAGAGAATAGCACGCGAAAAGTGAAGGGAATCAACGAACCAAGCCGCGGAGGAAGTTCAGGACGCAGGACAAAAACGAACTGGATAGAGCTACTCACGAATTTGCGCACTGGGCGCAGGCCGCCGAAAATAGTGGGAAAATGAAAACTTGGAATCGAAAGCTGATTGCTTGACAATTCTGAGAGGGAGAAACAAACTACGCAGATGCGAGAACGCTCGCTGCAAGCGTCGCAGTTCGATTTTCATGATTTTCACCTCTGGGCCTGCTGCGTGCCGCATTTCAGGCACGAGATCTCCTGAAGAAATCTGAATGGAACTTCGAAAAGATCCCATCACACAAAGCTGGATCATACTGGGCCACCGGGAGGTCGGCAGTGAATCCCTCTCGGAGTGTCCGTTCGAGCCGGAAAAGATCGAAAAAATTAAGCCCATCATGAGCTGGCCGCCAGAAGGGCCGTGGCAAGTACGTGTGATCCCACATCCTGATCCTCTGTACCGAGTGGAAGTCGATCCGGGACGGCTGGCGGAAGGCATGTACGACAAAATGGGGCCGCTCGGAGCGCACGAAGTTGTCGTGGAAACTCCAAGCCATGACAAACGGATGACGCAGTTCAGCGATGAGGAAATTGAGCGTGTGCTTTGGGTGTGGGCAGCGCGCATCGCCGACTTGAAAAAAGACGCTCGATTCAAGTATGTGAGCGTGTTTAAGAATCATGGCGTAATGGCTGGAGAAGAATGGCCACACGCACATTCCGAAGTAGCCGCAACGATTTTTGTGCCTCGGCGGATCAAGTACGAGTTGCACGCCGCGCATGACTGGTTCAAAGATAAGGAACGCTGCATTTTTTGCGACGTCGTCCGGCAAGAGGAAAAGCAGGGAAAACGGATCGTGGACGCGCAAGGAGATTACTACGCGCTATGCCCGTATGCATCCCGCGTGCCCTATGAAGTTTGGGTGATGCACCGGAGGCACAATCACCTGTTCGAGCTTCCACGGCCGGGCTCCAACCGCAAGCAACTGGCGACCCTGCTCGGACGAGTGCTGCGCCGCCTCGACAAGGTGGCGTCGGCCTATCACCTGGTAGTCCACACCGCGCCGAGCACCAAGAGCAAGAAGGGCGAGTTGGCAGGCTATTGGAAGACGCTGGCCGAAGACTACCACTGGCATATCGAGATCATGCCCATCGTGGAAAAACGCAGCAAGTCCTACAGTATCAAAGAGGTCTATTTCAATGCGGAGCTGCCGGAGCAGGCCGCGGCACACTTGCGAGCTCTCGATCCGAATGCCTGACGGCGCGGCACGCGAGCCGAGTACAGCAAGCCGGCGCGGCGCGACCGTTATTCAGGTAAAGTGACGAGCTGAAAGTCACGCGCTCTACTTCTCCAGGCTACTTTTCGCTTCAAATATACGAGTGCGGCGCGCGAACCGGGCATGGAAAGACGCGCGAAAAATGTTTCATTAAATTTATATTATTATTAGAGTAGACAACGATGAAGCGGTGCAGGGCGGCAGGGTATTGCGAGCGGGTGAAGCTGGGCGCCTTATCCAGGCTATCGCAATGAATAGTGGGTATAACCGGACTGAAACCACAAAGTATGGTGTAGCGATTCAGGAAACACGCTAGATTTGCTACCGTCCATACTTGTTTACAGCCGCTAAGTCCTGTACTATGTTCACGCTTCTGAGTCGCGGTTCCTCCCAGCACTCGATCGGCGGCTTCGAAAATCCAATTTTCGATGTCGAGGTGTCAGATGTGGAAAAAAGAAGACGGTAAGCCCCAAGGAGTGCCCGAGATTTCCACAGCACCAACGGGCGCGACGACCACGCCGAGTATAGTTTCATCCCCAGTTCGCGAGACGCCCACGGCAGTATCGGTGTCTTCCAAGGCAGCCGCGTGTATCAGCCAAGGAATCAAAATAAAAGGCGAGGTCACAGGTAGCGAAGACCTTTTTGTTGACGGCCAAGTCGACGGGAAATTGAGTCTTACGAACGGCAGCCTGACGATCGGACCAAATGGCGTGGTGAAAGCAGACGTGACCGCCCGTGAAGTGATTGTTCGCGGGAAGGTGGAGGGAAAGGTTTCGGGACGCGACAAAGTGCAGCTGTGGAGCACCGGGCAAGTGACCGGCGAGGTACAGACAGACCGTCTGGCAATTGAGGACGGTGCAATGCTCCGCGGCAAGGTTGAGGCGGGCAAGCAGCCAAGCAAGCCGGCCGAAACGCAGGCGGCAGCCGCAGCGGGTGGATCTCCTTCTGGAGGGAAGTCGTCCAGCGCCATTTCCATGAATTCTGGAACGGCGGCGGATTGATCCATGAGCTTTCTGAATAAACTTGGCATCGGCATTGGCGCTGGAACAACCCGCGAGGTTTCCCGTCCCATACCCCCAAATGGAAGAACGAGAAACGTGCCTCCTGCCGCTGCCGTTGGCGCGCCTCGACCGCCCGAAGCGCCAGGTTCTACTCGGATCTCGAATGGATTAAAAGAGCTATTGTGGAACCTTGACGGCCTCGGGCGCGGAACACTCCTGGATCTGGGGCCGGCTTGGCAGACCACCTTGAGTTTTTTCATTGAGCGCGGTTTTCGCGTTTCGTCAGAAGATATTCTCAGGGAATGGAAGGATTTCTTGCGCGAAGAGGAAGTACGCCTAAACGATGCCGGCGTCGCTTCTGAAACCGTGGATATGACTCCTGCCGGGCGCGCAGCGCGATTCCTGGAGTCCAACTTGCAGTACCCACGTGCGTCCTTTGATGCCGTATTACTCTGGGATTTGATCGATTATCTGGAGCCCGCGCTGGCGAAACAGGCCATTACGAATTTGACCGAGTTGCTGCGCCCAGGTGGAGTCGTTTTCGCGCTCTTCCACAGCAAGAAGCCCGAAGGATTTCAGCGCTACCGCATCGCGGATTCAAACTCCTTGCAGATCATTTCCGCGAACGTACTTTGTCCTGCCCAAAAGGTTTACCAGAACCGCGAAATTCAGGATTTGTTCAATCGATTCCGCACTACGAAGTCCTTCGTGAGCAGGGATCAGCTTCGAGAAACTCTTTTCATCAAGTAAAACGCCGAGGAACGAAGAAGCGAAAGCTCTGCTGTGGGATTGGTGCGTTCGCCCAAACTTCTGCAAGTGGCGCGGTTGGTCAGCCGTAATCTGGTTAACGATAACAGGCCCCCTCCCCCTTTTTTCGTAAGTGTTCATTCTAAAGGGTTTTAAGTCCTGTGTTTTGGAAGTGTGGATTCTAAAGGGGTTATGGGCGCGTTTTTCGGAAGTGCGGATTCTAAAGGGGATAGCGCGTCGGAAGGTTGGGAGGTTTGAAAGTTGGAAGGTTCGAAGGTTCGGGAAAGAGGAGAAGGAGGGACCGGGAGATTCAGCCGTCAAGACGGGAGAAAGACTAGAGGAGCGTTGGCGAAACATGGGGAATGGTAGCATCGGAGTATTGAAAGGTAAAATGTTTTGCAGGGAATGGTTGAATTTCGGGGCTGAATGGTTGTTTTGGAGGGTCCAACGGCAAAGGTCGAAAGTCGAAGCTCGAACGTTGAGAGTAAAACCAAGAGAAGAATCTCCGCGGCCCAAATTAAGAGGAAGAGTGACCCACCCTTTGCAAGAAACAAAACCGCAAAGGGTAGGCCACCCCCGGAAAAAGACAAAGTCAAAACCATTTCAGCGCGTTAAGGGTCGTCCACCCGCCCTGCGCGCCGCAACTCGAAGAACTGGCCGAGGCAAAAGTCATGAGTTCAGGAGATCTTGGTGTCGTATGATCCTGTGCGCGGAGCTAGGGGGCAGATCAATCCCGCACGCGAAAAATGGGGACTGATCACTATCTCAGACCAGGCGAAATGTTGGAGGTTGAGGGCGGTGGAGCGTTGTATGATTCCGTGCGCGGATTTTGGGATGACGGCCAGTCTATCCCCGGGTTTTCAATGGCGAAGTGACTTCGGCTTGAGAATTTGCCACGCTACATTAAAGGATAAGAACCAGACCAAACCGAAAAGCAGCGCCAATCCGAAAAACGATTTTTGAAATCCGATTATGCCGCGGGCTCGGAGGATCAGGTAAAGGATCGCCTCTAATAGCACTGTGCTGAGTACGTAGAACGCGCCCACCAAAACGGCGAATTTTGCTAGGAACATGAACACGCGAATGTCGACTCCGACGGCTCTAGGGTAGCACACCCCCTGCCATGTCAAAGCACTTCTCAATTCTCCAACCTACAGAAAATGGCTCGAGTACGGCAATGGGGCTGGTGACGGTCAAGCCTGTAACACAGGTTGGCTTCGTCCATTTGCAGCTCCGGCGAAGGTGCCCCATCGAAACTAGCAGTGTTTCGAAGTTTGCTTCGCCCAACGCGAAACCAATCCGCTTGCATTCGTAGGTGCAGACCGTTCCGAATATACCCGGCTTTCCATCCTTGTCAATGTTCAGGCATCCCCACCTGCTTCCTATATTAGGTGTAGGGTCCCCAAATAGCCCTGGCGGGAAAGGAAGCACTGGCCAAGCGATAGTGCCCGGCCAGCCCTCGCCGGGAATTCGGGGACAGACGGAACGTTTCCTTATTTTTATTCGGTCTATCCATTTTAGAAGCCAAGCGTGGCCTGCCTGCGATCCTCTGCCACAGTTTTTGGCCGCCCACCTTTCTGGGGTGACAAACGTCGCTGGGTTAAATCCTCCAGGGAACGTATAAACGATTCTGCACCTAACGGCCTGCCGGTGTGCGTGCATTGACGGATCGCCGCAATTTCTCCTTGTGTCTCTGCAGTCGCCAGATATTCCTTCCAGGACTCTTTCGACCAGCGCCGATTCCACGCGGTCAACTCCAGTACGGCAGGCTCTTCCGCTTCGCCGCAATGCACCGCCGCGCTGGACCACGGCCATAACTCGGGCCGACTCACCATTGCCGCTCGCACTGGATTCAATTCCACGTAACGCAACGCCATCCACAGATGACTCTCGTCCAGCGGGCACGAATAAAATCTTCCCTGCCAAACGTGGCCGCTCGACCGATGCGTCGCGTTCCAATACGACGCATACCTCCCGTGTGTCTGCTTTAGCCCCCGCGCGAGCGAATCGCTCTTGCGCGGCACGACCACCAAATGCACATGATTCGACATCAGGCAGTAGCCTAGTAGCGATAGTTCGCAAAGCTCCACGTACTTGCGCAGCAGGCTCCGGTAAACCTTACGCTCGTCATCATTCGCAAGGATAACTTGCCGGCCATTCCCGCGCTGTGTGACGTGGTGTGCCACATTTACCACTGCGATACGGGCCAGACGAGGCATCCTCATACAGTACCAGGAAACGTTCCGTCTGTCCCCGGTTTCCGGTTTCCCCAGGAAACGTTCCGTCTGTCCCCGGTTTCCCCCGGTTTCCCCCCGGTTTCCCCCGGTTTCCTGTCCCCGGTTTCCTGGTTGCTAGCGCGGCAGACCGGCTGTCAGTTGAAGTGGTCGACGAGCATGATGTCCGAGTTAGACTCGCCCGCTTGCGTATAGAGGATCCAGCGCCCATCGGGCGAAACCGACAAGCTGTCTTGGAAATCTTTGTCCACTTCGAAGATTTGGCGGACTTGCTTGGTGGCGAAATCGAAGTAGCGGACGGACTTGGGCGCATCGGCAGGGACGAAATAGATGCCTCCCGAAACGACGGTCCATTGGCTCGGGTCCAGTACCGCAGGCATGCCTCTCAGCACGGACTCTGTCCCAATCGGTTGAAGGGCTACCATATGTATTGATGCTTTTCCGAGCTGGTCAGCGAAATACAATGTTTCCCCGTCGTATGACTCCCAGGGGAAGAAACTAGACTTTGCGGAAAGCGCGACGGCATCTCCGCCACTAGCTGGACAACGGAAAATCGTTTCAACATTTGTGTGGGCGGTTCTCGACTGAAAGTAGAGCCACTTCCCATTATGGGACCAGCTGGGTATTGACATATAGGGAAGCTTGGTGACCACCTTGCGGGGCATGCGTTCCGCTATGTCGACGATATACACCTCCGGCTGACCGGAGTGCCTGGAATCAAAAGCAATCTTTTGGCTATCGGGGGACCAACGCGCGTAAATTGCGTCAGAACTCCTGACATCCGAGAGCTTCACCAGGTCAGTTCCTTCCGCATCGCTCATCCATATCTCCCAGGTGCCTCCCCGATTGGAGGTAAAGGCGATGTGCCTGCCATTCGGAGAGTACTGTGGAACATCTTGGCCGTGGGTGGAGGAAACCATCTTTACGGCGGCAGCTTCAGGGTTCGACAAATCCTTGCGCCAGATGTCGACGTGTTGATAGGGTGCGACTGCGAAAGCGAGCTTATCACCCTTGGCAGAAATCGCAGGATAAAGCGCGTCTTGGCCGAAAGAAAGTTTTCGAAGCAAACCGTCCGCGAGAGCAACCTCGTCCAGTTCGAAATCTTCTCCGAACCGAGGCCGCGAAAGGATCAGCTTCTTGTCATTGGCCGTCCAGGCGATTCCCTGCGGCCAGCTTACGCCGGTCGTAAAGCGGGTGACCAGCCTGGGCGGGCCACCCGACACTGGAACGGTATAGATTCCGAACTCTTTGATTTCACTCTTGAGCAAACAGACGTACGCCAACTGTTTGCCAGAATGAGAAAAAGCAGGCAGCCATCCATTAATGCACTCGGCAGGATGGGAAATCTGTTTGCTTTCCAGAGTCTCGACGGAAAGGAGATTAATCCTGAAGTTGTCGTCGGGGGGCAGAAAATCCACAAATGCGATCGACTTGCCATCCGGGGACCAGCTGATTGGCGCGGTGCTTCCAAAGGGTACGCGAATGGAACGCAGCTTTCTTTCGGGCCCACCCAGCGCGGGGACAACGTACAAACCCGTATCGGCACCCGAGATGCGATTGAAGGCAATCTGCCTGCCGTCGGGCGACCAAGCCGGACAAATGCGTTCCGATGGGTGATGCGTCAAGCGCAACAAGTTCTCACTACCGATAACCTTCACATACAGATCGAAGCCCTTCGACCCTGACTCCGGATTTCCGTTCCACGCGAAAGCGATCTGCGATCCATCTGAGGAAAATGTGGGGCAAATTTCCCATCCCATATAGGCCGTGAACGGAACGGTAGTCAGCGCGGGTGTTTCAACGGGAGGCCGGATTCTGTGGTACACAAACGCGGCTGTGAACACACAGGCTGCGCTGGCGACAGTCCATGCCGCGAATTTCCGCCGAGCCCGGAGAGGGTTCGTGCCGCCATTTGGTTTGGGAAGCACCTCGATCTTGCCTATAAAGCGATAGCCGCGGCGAGACAGCGTCTCGATAAATCGAGGTGTTTCGGCGGAATCGCCTAGTGATTCACGGAGCCGGTTGATCGCTTTATTCAGGCTGGGGTCGAAATCGACATTGGTGTTGCCCTTCCAGAGCAGCTGAACCAGCTCTTCGCGGCTGACCATCTCCCCCGGCCGGGCAACCAGCGCCCGAAGAATCGCCAGGGGCTGCTCCTGCAGCAGGATCTTTTCAGACAACCCGTCCTTGCGCAGTTCTCCGGCCACCAGATCGGCCTCAAATTCTCCGAAGCGCATACGGGAAGGGAGTACGGGGCTTGCCACTGTACCGACACCTAATTGCCATGAAGTTTATCACAAATTGAAGACTACTCCGCGATGATGCTCGTAGTTCTCAAAGAGCCCCTCACCAGCACCAGATAGCTAGGTCATCGAGATGTCTGCCACCGGACACCGTTGTGGAATGGAGGTTCCGCTGAGAGCGGTTCAAGGTCGGCTCAACCCCACCAGGGGAAAGAGCCTCCGCCGTGAACCGTCCAGTGATCCGCGCTGTCTTTCTGTTCGCTGCGTTCACCCTCTCCATCAACGGCATGCTGTGGGCCCAAGCTGCAAAAGTTGCACCCGGTACTAAGCTTGTGCCGTTCCGAGTGCGGGTTTACAACTATGAGGGCGTGCCAGACGGGACTCTATCTGTCGCGCAGAACGTTGCCGGCGGCGTATTACAGCCGGTAGGGCTACAGGCGATGTGGCAAGATTGCACGCTCGATAATCCAAACTGGGATTTTGTGGGCTGCAATACGCATCCAGTCCGTATCGATTTGGTGCTTTATCTGGTCGCCCGGCTCGAAGACCATGCACCGTACGCAGAAAGGAGTGCGCTTGGCTATTCCCTCACTCCCGACAATGGGGCGCGCGCGACCTTTGCGTATGTTTGTTATGCTCGCGTAAAAAAAGTTTTTTCGGCGTTTAGCGCGGGAGAGCTCCTTGGCCTTGCAATAGCTCATGAAATCGGACACTTGCTGCTAGGGAAGAATTCGCATTCCAACTCCGGCCTCATGAGGCCAACGTGGCCAAGCAAGGACCTTGAGGCAAAGCGTTGGGAAGAGTTTACCTTTACGAGCGCGCAGGTCAGGCGGCTACGTGCTGCAATACTGGCGCGTATGACATCGGAGGAGCCATTATCTGCGATTCCAGCGCCACTACGCTGATGGCGTAAGACGGGTCGAATTCGGGGACAAGCGAGCCCTTTCATCTCTCTTGCTTATTCGCGCAGTCGAGAATCGTTTGTCCACATACTTAATCGCATGCACGCATACGACGTTTACTGGACAAGTGAAATTTCACTGAGTCCCCGGAAGTCACGTTGTGGAAAGTATGCCGGGACCGTTAGAGGAGGACTTGCTCGAGTGATGGAGCAAAAGGATGCAGTCCATCGCCATTGGGCTTTTCTTTCCCAAATTGACCCGTACCAATCTTCGCTTGCAATTGAGGCTGATAGGGAGTAAACCGGCAGGTGAGAGCTCAAGGAGCTCCGGAGGGGACATGACTCCACCGGGCTTAGAGCTGAACCAAAGCTGAGCACACCGCTCTTGCGGTGCGAGTCGCTCGCGAAACATACGTGCACTTAGCGCGCTTCCGAGGCGACACAGCAAATTAGGAAAAAGGGGAAGCCTTGCGGCTTCCCCTTTTTCATTCTATCCGCTATTGCTGCGTTGAAGGGTGGTGAGGATGGTGAGGTCGATATCGATGCCTGCGATGGTGCCGGTCATGCAAAGATGCCTGATTGGAGGATGGAGCATGGTTATTAGTTGCGGTCGAGGGAGAGGTGGATTGCGCTTGCAGAGAAGGCCCCTTCGCAGACGCAAATAGCGCCGGCCCAAGTGCGAGCGTAAAGATAGCCAAAGTACGCCTCAAGGTATATCCCCTAGGATTGGAACCCCGTGCAAACCTATTGGATCACAAGAAAACTGGAAAGTCGCGGCGGATTCTGTAGAAGTGTCTTTCGATAAGCAATTCAAGCAAGCAAGGCGCAGAAGGGGGTGCCGGGCGCACTGAGGGGGGCGCGCCCGGCATTTGCAGGGGCTGGCCGAGTAAAACTATCCACCAAATTTAACAGTCTCGAGCCAGTGAATTGCTTCGCGCTGGTTGGCGATGATCTGAGCCTGCCAAAGAAGAGCAACGGACATTAGGCCCATCGAAATAACGCAGAGGGTCAAAATAATTCCCATCGAGGATTCAGAGGCCGGGATGCGAAGCTTGCGAATGAGCCATGCCATAGTCTTGAGTCTCCTAGTACTCGGCCTGCTGAGTTTCTCAGTGGACCGGCTGAACCAACCCAGCGGCGAGGTACACGAACACCGTCCGCACATAGAACAAAAAGCAATCAGAGGGCCACGAAAGCATAGGAGAAGCAGATTGCTATCATGCCGAAAACAAGAGATTTGGTGATTTCTTGGGAAGATATCTTATGAATTTGAAATCGGCTATGTGGAAAAAATGAGGCATAAGAGAGAGTTTGCTTCCAAAGCTCGCTATCGTCGCGCCGAAAGAGTGGCAAGAATGTGTTCCCACGCATCCGGGAATCTCCGTGGTAGTTCCAGTACGTGGCGGGAGTGGTCGGCGGCGATACCAGATTGCTTGTCAGTATTATCGGTAAGAAGAATCGTGCGATCACAGGCTGCGAAAAGGGCGGATTCTTGTCCGGGGGTGGCAATTGCTATGCTTTTCGCGTGGGAACGGAGTGCGCGGTCATAGAGTTTTGAAAGCGCGCCCATGCAACGGTGAACGCTCGCACCGATGGCCAGGGACCAGAGCGGGCCGCGCTGCCGAAACTGAATATTCTTGCTGCGCCCTAGTGCCTGGAAGTTCTCGATGTCATGTTGAGGAGCCCCCGCGAAGAAAAAAAGCTCATCAAAGTCACGCTGACGGACTAACTCGGCCTCGCGGGGAGGTAAACCTGAATTGAGCGTCAACTCACGCGGTGGAAGGGAGCGCAAAGAGACCACAGACAAGCCGGATTCCACGGCAAGGTCCTCTAAAGCGACCGAAGCGGCCGGTTGCGGCTCGGCTATGGGCAAGCAAGTGAAGCGGCCAAGGCGGATGGTCGCGGTCCCGCTCGGGCGTGAAGCGGAGGTTTGCGGCCGCAAGTGAAAATAGTCTTCGGGAAGAAAGACGCCACAGCCGTCTTCGGCAATAAAGGGATGGGTGTGCGCTAGTTTGCGGCGTGGTCCATCCATCTGCAGGCGTGTGCGAGTGGTGAGCCACACGGCAGGAATGCCACGGTGATCCAGGGCAGCGGTGAATTCATCGAGCCCAGGAACGCTGTTGCCGGAGGCTGGTATTAGGTCGTCGACCGCGATGTATAGGACGAAGGAAGTTTGATGCAAGCGGTTCTCCGCGTAGTGCGCTTCCATCTTAGCGGAGATTGGGGAGGAACCGGCCAAGCGCTACAAGAAAGATTTAAAAAGAGGCTGAAAAAAAAGCGGGCAGGAAACCCTGCCCGCTCTCTGCCTCCTCGGCCAAGACGGCCGAGGGTTGCTGTGTATGTTTACTTTCCGGAAGTGGTGGAAGCGCTGGTCGGCTGCGAATTCGCCTTCGGGATGCTGACGTAGCCGCTGATCTGATCTTTGCCAACCTTGTTGATTACGATCTCTTGAGGCAAATGGGTGCCGGAGAGGTAAAAGAAAATGGGCTCGTTAAGGGCACGGTTCTTCTTCTCGAAGTGCTTGTCCTCGACGACCATGGCGATATTGACCTGATTCTTCTTCTGGTTGACGCCCTTGAGCTCAACGGTGACGTTGCCGACCTTTTGGGGCTTGTTCTTGCCGGCGATGGTGAATTCGATGTATTCGCGCTCGCCGAGGC